>NZ_JBHTIU010000097.1:0-1820 GCF_042677205.1 Paenibacillus residui | reverse complement strand
GAAAACATTGTACCATGAGGGATTCTAGTGACCTCTTTCTTTTTACACAATTATAAGGACATAACTAAAAGACGTGCATTATCGCTCTAGAATTAGGTACTTTGAGCCTTTTTCCAAAAAGAAGGCGAAAGACGCTACCCAATGTGCAGGTCTTTTTCACAAAATGGGACCCTTTTGTTAAAAATCGCTCTAAAGACGTGCAGTTTTGCTTGTCTTTTACACCATCCGGCGGACGATCCCGGGTCCTGACGGTTAGTAAAGCATCCGTAATTTTCGAGCGCCGGGCTTCCCAAAAATTCCGTTCTGCGGCCAGGATCAAAGGCTTTCGGGTGACGGCTGGACAACCTTCCGTTAATCTTTTATTGTAGAATTCAATCATTACCATGGAAAGGTAGCCTGCCATGACGACATCATCATTGCCTATCGAAAAAGTGCTGCCGGAGCTGAAGGAGAAGCTGCGGCTTAATCCCAATGCCGTCCTCCTGGCCGATCCGGGGGCCGGGAAGACGACTCGCGTTCCCTTGGCTTTATTGGACGAGCCTTGGCTCAAGGGGCGCCGTATTCTTATGCTGGAACCGCGCCGCTTGGCTGCCCGGGCGGCTGCACAATATATGTCGGCCACTCTTGGAGAGCCGGTGGGCCTGACGGTAGGGTATCGGGTCAGACTGGATACGCGGGTAGGCCCGGAGACGAGGATAGAGGTTATAACGGAAGGGGTTCTGACCCGTCTTCTCCAGGAAGATCCGTCTCTGGAGGATGTGGGGCTGGTCATCTTCGATGAATTTCATGAGCGCAGCCTGCACGCTGATTTGGGGCTCGCGCTCTGTTTGCAATCGCAGGCGATCCTTCGCGAAGATTTGAAAATATTGGTCATGTCGGCAACTCTGGATGCCGAAGCGATAGCCCGGCTGCTGGAGGATGCGCCGGTAGTGGCCAGTGAAGGAAGGGCCTATCCCGTGGAAACCCGTTATTTGCCGCAACGGCCGGAAGGATCGATAGAAGCGGCTGTGACGAGAAGTATAGTTAAGGCGCTGCAGGACGAACCGGGCGATCTGCTTGTGTTTCTGCCGGGGGCCGGCGAAATTCGGCGAGTGGCGGAGAGGCTGGAAGAGCAAGGTATGGCGCGAACTGTCCGCATTGCTCCGCTATACGGAGGGCTGTCGGCGGAGGAGCAGGACCGGGCGATCGCCCCTTGTCCGCCGGGAGAGCGCAAGGTCGTGCTGGCGACGTCCATTGCCGAGACCAGTCTGACGGTCGAGGGAGTGCGCGTTGTCGTGGACAGCGGGCTGATGCGCGTTCCCCGGTTCTCGCCGCGCACGGGAATGACGAGGCTCGAGACCGTGCCGGTGTCGAGGGCGTCCGCCGACCAGCGCCGGGGGCGTGCGGGCCGTCAGGGGCCGGGAGTGTGCTACCGTCTGTGGGCGGAAGAGGACAACCGGCGGCTGGCACCGCAGAGCCTGCCGGAGATGCTCGAGGCGGACCTCGCTCCGCTGGCGCTCGAGCTCGCCGTGTGGGGCGCCGACCCGCAGGAGCTGCGCTGGCTGGACGCCCCGCCCGCCGGGGCTCTGGCTCAGGCGCGGGAGCTGCTCGGCCAGCTTGGAGCGCTGAGCGAAGACGGGGCCGTCACCCCGCACGGGAAGCGAATGGCCGAGCTTGGGCTCCACCCGCGGCTCGCGCATATGGTCCTCCAAGCGATTCCGCTCGGCCTGGGGGACCTGGCCTGCGAGCTGGCGGCGCTGCTGAGCGAGCGCGATCCGCTGCGCGGCCGTCAAGCCGCGGCCGATGCGGACGTGCGCCTCAGGGTGGAGGCGCTGCGCGCC
>NZ_JBHTIU010000096.1:0-950 GCF_042677205.1 Paenibacillus residui | reverse complement strand
TGTAAAAAATACTTCGACGAAGGTCATTGGAAATCCTTGTTAGTTAATTGGTCAGCCGTAGTTTTTTTTTACTTCCAGCTCCACTTCCTCCAGGCTGGCCAACAAACCTTGGCTCGTCAGCGCTTCCTCCAACAGCCGGATTTCTTCGGAATCGGTAGTAATTTTGTAGATGACTTTATGATATAAGGATTCTCTTGCAGAAGCACCGGCAGCTACCGCATCCGCCCAATAAAAAAAGGAGCGCATACCCGCCACCCCTTTGATGGCGTTGGCCCGGGCCGTTTTGTCCAATACGATAATAATTTCCGCCAGAACGTCCAGCACCTCGCGATTGCGATAACCGGTTTTGGCAGCGGCACGCTCCATCATGACTTCTTTAGGCGGCAAATCCATCTTCTCCGTATGCTGAATCCTGTCGCGCAAAGCCTCGTTAAGCGGTCTGCAGCCCGCATAATTCCGGTTGGTGGTAATGACCGCTATGAAGTCCGGATGTCTGCGGATGATTTCCGTAGGCAGATTGATGCTGCCATCCAGCTCCAAGGCCGAGTTAAGCGCCATTAATACCGCGGCATCCCGAATGACGGTCGGTTCCTGTATTTCCAGAATGTATCCTTTCTGATAGGCCCTGACTATTTCCGAAGGGTAGAAACGATACTCCACGGCTTCTCCCTCCGTGTTCTCCGCAGCCAGCTTCAGCAATTTTTTCATTCTCAAGGCAGCCTGTTCCTGCGAAACCCCCAGCACATCCATCAATATTTCAGCCGCGCTTTGGAAACCGTCACTTTCATAGAGAGCTTTCAGCAGCTTCTGCTCCTCCGGCTCCATCTTCTCCAGGCTCTCCCGGGAAACAACCGGCAAAATGGCACCGATGACATCGGTTTTGTCCATGTCGGCAAAGCAGGTCACTTTTGTATACGGGAGGCCCAAGCGCGCCGATAAGGCTTTGGCAA
>NZ_JBHTIU010000095.1:0-23364 GCF_042677205.1 Paenibacillus residui | reverse complement strand
CGCAGTTTGGCAACAGGGGGTTATACCCCAAGAGCAAACCACCCGTTGGACGGGTGGTTATGATTTTCCCGCAAACAGGACATTTTCCCCAGGCAGCACATATATTTAAATAGTGGCAGCTTCAATCCGAACCGTAAAATGACAAGGATCGTGGTGAGGCGAAGTGAAGATTTCCGATTTTCAATCGAAGGACGTAATCAACATTGTGGACGGCAAAAAGCTGGGGGTCATCAGCGATCTGGAGCTGGATCTCCGGCAAGGCCGTATCGAGTCGATTGTCGTTCCGAACAACAGCAAATTTTTCGGGTTATTCGGCGGAGGGACCGATGTAGTCATTCCATGGCGAAATATCGTCAAGATCGGCATGGATGTCGTACTGGTCAAGCTGGATGAATCCCGACCGTACCGGGTGGCGGATGAGGGAGACCCCCAGGCCGAATACCGGCCTGCCTACAGGGAAAGATAAGCAGGCTTGTGCGGGGCGCCCTGGAGAAAGGTAGTATGCCTGTTCTGCGGGGCTTCGTTCCGGACGGAACCTGTGATACTATGGATAGAGGGATTAACGATTGGACAGGGGGAGAGGGTATGGAGCCTTTTCAATGGATTACAGAAGAACCGGACAAGCCGAAATTGTGGTCAATCCAGTCTTGGACGGACCGGTATCCGGAGCTGACTGCCGGATTCACTTCGCGTTTGGGCGGAGTAAGTGAAGGGGTCTTTGCCTCTCTCAACTTGGGACTTCACGTGGATGATCGTCCCGAAGACGTTATACATAACCGGAGCCGGGTAGCGGCTGCGGTCGGTGTTCCGTTGGATCGCTGGACATACGGCGAGCAGGTGCACGGGACAGAGGTTGCGGTCATAACGGAAGAAGATGCGGGCAGGGGGACAAGAGACCGGGAGAGCGCCCTGCAGGAAACCGACGCATTCATAACCGACCGCAGGGGAATCGTGATGGCCGCATTGTTTGCCGATTGTGTTCCTCTATACTTCTATGATCCCGAGCATCGGATTACGGGAATCGCTCATGCGGGCTGGAAGGGCACCGTTGGCCGGATAGCTTGGCATACCGTACACAAGATGAAGGAAACGTTCGGCAGCAAGCCTGAGCAGATACTGGCTTGTATTGGGCCTTCTATCGGCCCCTGCTGCTATGAGGTGGACGAACGGGTGGCTGAACGCGTTCGGGGGCTTCTCGCCTGGTTGGAGAACGGAAAACTAATCGAACAACAGGATAATCTGCTGCGGGAAACGCAGAAAACAAATAAATTCATGCTGGACTTGCAACAAATCAACCGACAAATTATGATAAAAGCAGGATTATTGCCATCTTGTATCGAAATATCTAAGTTATGTACCAGTTGCCGAACGGATCTTTTATTTTCCCATCGTAAAGAACAGGGACTAACCGGCAGAATGATCGCTTGGATTGGATTAAGATGAGACGAAGACAGAGGTGAATCCAGATGAATCTGCAGGAAAGAGCCGAACAGGTTCGTTTCCGGATTGCAGAAGCTTGCCGGAGAAGCGGCCGGGATAGGGACAGCGTGGAAATAATAGCGGTAACGAAATACGTATCCCTCGATACCGCCCGCGCCGTCGTCGATCTTGGGTTTGATAAGATTGGAGAAAACCGGTGGCAGGATGTCAAGCCGAAATGGGAAGCTCTAGGTTCCCGGGTCGAATGGCATTTTATCGGACATCTGCAGACGAATAAGGTTAAAGATGTAGTTGGTAAGTTTCGTTATATCCATTCATTGGACAGGCTTTCCCTGGCGAAGGAAATCAATAAGCGGGGAGAGGCGATGGACACCGTTGTGGATTGCTTGATCCAGGTCAATATTTCCGGCGAGGAAAGCAAATACGGACTGAGTCCGGAACAATTTTTTCCTTTCATAGAGCAGGTTAGGTCGTTTCCGTTCATACGTGTTGCCGGATTGATGACTATGGCCCCCTATGAGAGCGAACCGGAGGACACCCGTCCGGTGTTCCGCGGGCTGCGCCAGCTGCGGGATGAATGCAATCAACGAGCACTTCTGAAGGAAGAGATCCGGCATCTCTCGATGGGGATGTCTAACGATTTTGAAGTAGCGATAGAGGAAGGAGCGACATGGGTTCGTTTAGGTTCGATTCTTGTCGGCAAGGAATAATAGGAGCAGGGAGGGAATTTGTATGGGAGTCATGAACAAATTTTTGAACTTTATCGGACTGCAGGAAGAGGAAGAGGTCGTAGAGAAGGAAAGGGGTGCGGATTCGACCCCCGATCCCGAACCGAATATGTTCGACGGACGTAAGAATAAAAACAATATCGTCAGCATCCACTCGCAGAAGAACATCCGCGTTATCCTTAGCGAGCCCCGTTCGTATGACGAAACCCAAGACATTGCAGATCATCTCCGCTCACGCAGGCCTGTCGTCGTAAATTTGCAGAGGCTCCGCTCCGATCAGGCGATACGGATCGTGGACTTTCTGAGCGGGACAGTCTATGCGCTGAATGGCTCCATATCCAAGATCGGTCCGAGTATCTTTCTATGTACCCCCGATACCGTGGAAATCCAGGGATCGATTAAAGACTCGATAGAAGATGAGGCGGACTACAACAAATAGAGGTGAACAGTTTGAATCTTTCTGATATAAACAGTTTAATTGGCACGCTTATTCAGATCTACACGTATCTAATTATTGCTTACGTACTCTTGTCGTGGCTGCCTAATGCGCGTGAAAGCTTCATTGGAGAGCTGCTCGGTAAGATAGTGGAGCCCTATCTGTCGATCTTCCGCAAGTTTATTCCTCCGATTGGCGGCATGCTTGACCTGTCTCCTATCATCGCCCTTATTGCCCTGAGGTTTGTCGGCTACGGGATTTTTGCAATCATTGAGATGATTGTAGGAGGATTTTAGGAGCATCTATGGTTAATTCGTTGTTTGCACATTTTCATCCGGATGAGCATCCCTTCGTAGATAGAGCATTGGAATGGGTGGATAAGGCAGATAACCGCCATACGGCGAAGTTAACGGACTTTCTCGACCCGAGGCAGATTTATATTCTCCAGACACTTGTGAACCGTTCGTCGAATACGGCTCTTCATATGAATGGAGGATATGCGGAAGCCGAACGTCAAAGGGCGATCATCGCTCCGGACTATCAGGTCATTGAGCAGGATGAATTCGGTTTGGCTGTCCTATCCGTTGATTCCGGCAAGGGAGGCGGCGGATTGGACCACGGAGATTATATGGGAGCGATTCTCGGTCTGGGGATCAAACGGGATAAGATCGGAGATATCCATGTGCATGAGCATGGCTGCCATTGTGTCGTCGCCGAAGAAATAAGCGATTATATGCGCCTGCATCTCCACCAAGTACATCGTGTCCATGTTCAGACGGAAATTATTCCGATAAGCCGGTTGGAACCTGCCCGGACCGTCCTGGAAGAAATGGAATTCACGGTGGCTTCTTTACGTTTGGACGGGATTGTTGGAGATGCCTTCCGCTTAAGCCGGGCTAAAGCATTGGTTCCGATCAAAGCAGGACGATGCCGGGTCAACTGGAAGGTGATTGAGGATCCCAGCCAGGTGCTTAAAGCCGGAGATGTCGTCTCGCTGCAGGGATTCGGCCGTTTTCGGGTGCTGGATATTGAAGGATGGACGAAAAAAGGCAGGCTGAGGATCCGAATTGGCAAGTATCGCTAATTTTTTTAGCCTCAGTGCAGGATTTTCGCCAGTTCTGTCGAATACTCTACGATGAATATCAAGCCGTGTATAGAACGTACATATTGTGGAGGTGCAGTATGCCGTTAACGCCTTTGGACATACATAACAAGGAATTCAAGAGAGCCTTTAGAGGATATGATGAGGACGAGGTCAATGAATTTCTGGATCAGGTTATTAAAGATTACGAGGCCTTGATTCGTGAAAATAAAGAATTGATGCAGCAAGCTCAAGCTTTGCAAGAAAAGTTAGACCACTTCGCCAATATCGAAGAATCGCTCAGCAAGACGATCATAGTTGCCCAGGAGGCGGCGGATGAAGTCAAGACGAACTCCAAGAAGGAAGCGGAGCTGATTATTCGGGAGGCGCAGAAGAACGCGGACCGGATCATCAACGAGTCCCTGGTCAAGTCCGGCAAGGTCGCTCTGGAGATTGAGGAGCTGAAGAAGCAGGCCGCCGTCTACAGAACGAGATTCCGCACACTGCTGGAGGCGCAGCTAGAGCTGCTGAATGGCGATAGCTGGGATGTTCTCGAGGGCAAGACGGGAACGGAGGAATAAACCGGCCAGAGTAAACCGGCCAAGAGTCCGACGACTTCGGCTTGCCGTTTTTCAATGGCCGGCAGCCGGCTTCTTCATCAACTCGATGAAACTCTCCTCAAGTTGACTGGCTTATCGAATTTCGTTATACTCCATAATAATACTAACATTTGCCGAAAACGATGACTGGAACGAGTACGGCGCAGGAGCGGAAACAGCGAATTAGGGGATGGTGCGAGCCTAATATTCGTGAAGCGTCGGAATATCATCCAGGAGTATTCTCTTGAAAGGTTCAGTAGAGAGCGTCGGGTGATTCCGTTATCAATCCCTGAGTGAGTTCCGGATAGAATGGCTGTATAATTGAGCCTATTAATTCGGAGCTTAAGAGGGTGGTACCGCGAGCATCTCTCGTCCCTTTGGGGATGGGAGTTTTTTTGTTTTTTCGATATAGACAAATATTTTCGTTAAGGAGTGCACATTAGCAATGGATTATGGCAAAACATTAAACCTTCCCAAAACGGACTTTCCGATGAGGGGCAACTTGCCCCAAGCGGAGCCCAAGGTTCAGCAATGGTGGGATGAAATCGACATTTACCGTAAAGTACAGGACAACGCGAAAGGGAAGCCGAAATTTATTCTGCATGACGGACCTCCCTATGCAAATGGAGATATTCATATCGGTCATGCCTTGAATAAAATTTTGAAAGATATTATTGTTCGATACAAATCTCTTCGCGGCTTCGATGCTCCGTATGTGCCGGGTTGGGATACCCATGGTTTGCCGATCGAACAGGCGATTGCCAACAGCGGTAAGGCGGACCGCAAGAAGATGTCCGTATCCGAATTCCGGGAGGCTTGCAAGGCCTATGCTCTGGATTGGGTGGATAAGCAGCGGACGCAGTTTAAGCGGTTAGGGGTGCGCGGAGATTGGGACAATCCGTACATCACCTTGAAGCCCGAGTACGAGGCGCAGCAGATCCGTGTTTTTGGTGAAATGGTCCGCAAAGGATACATCTATAAAGGGCTTAAACCCGTCTACTGGTCTCCTTCGTCGGAGAGCGCCCTCGCGGAAGCGGAGATTGAATATCGGGAGAAGACTTCACCATCCATATATGTTGCTTTTCAGGTAAAGGACGGTAAAGGCAAATTACCGGCTCAAGCGGAAATCGTTATCTGGACGACGACTCCATGGACATTGCCTGCGAACCTGGGAATCAGCGTGCATCCTGAATTCGATTATGTGCTTGTCGAAGCGGACGGCCGTCAGTTTGTCCTGGCCGAAGGCTTGCTGGAAGCAGCGGCCAAGGAAATCGGCTGGACGGATGTGAAGGTGAAGGACAAGTTCAAAGGAGCAGAATTGGAATACATTGTCTGCCGGCACCCGTTCTATGACCGGGATTCCCTCGTTATGACGGGAGAGCATGTCACGCTTGAGGCAGGGACCGGTTGCGTCCATACGGCTCCTGGCCACGGGGAGGATGACTTCTACATTTCGCAGCGCTATGGACTCGGTGTATTGTGCCCCATTAACGACCAAGGGAAGTTTACCGGGGAAGCCCCCGGCTATGAAGGAATGTTCTATGAAAAAGCCAATGAGCCTATTATGGAGCTGCTGGCGCAAAAAGGAAGCCTGCTGAAGCAAGGGACCATTCAGCACCAATATGCCCATGACTGGCGTACAAAGAAGCCTGTCATCTATCGGGCAACGGAGCAATGGTTCGCCTCCGTGGACCGTTTCCGCGAGGCCATGCTGGAGGAAATCAAAAACATTAAGTGGACGCCGAATTGGGGAGAAATCCGCCTCCATAATATGATAGCGGAACGCGGAGACTGGTGTATCTCGAGACAGCGGACATGGGGAGTTCCGATTCCGATCCTCTACTGTACGAAATGCAACCATCCGATCGTTAACGAACAAACCATTGAGCATGTAGCTGCGATTTTTGAACAGGAAGGCTCCAATGCCTGGTTTGAAAAGAATGCTTCGGAGCTTCATCCGGAGGGGATGGCTTGTCCGGAGTGCGGCCATGCGGAATTCCGCAAAGAAACGGACATCATGGATGTATGGTTCGATTCCGGGTCCAGCCATGCAGCGGTTCTGGAAATCCGTCCGGAGCTGCAATGGCCGGCGGACCTATACCTGGAAGGGTCCGATCAATACCGCGGCTGGTACAATTCCTCGCTGATTACTGCGACAGCCGTTAGAGGGAAGGCTCCTTACCGGGGCATTCTAAGCCACGGCTTTACTCTGGATGGCGAAGGAAGGAAAATGTCCAAGTCATTGGGCAACACGGTAGATCCCAAGAAAGTTTGCGACCGGCTTGGGGCAGATATATTGCGGCTATGGGTCTCTTCTGTGGATTATCAGGCGGATGTTCGCATCTCAGATAATATTCTTAACCAGATTACCGAGGTGTACCGTAAAATCCGGAATACGCTTCGCTTCTTCCTCGGCAATCTGAACGGTTTCGATCCTGCCCGCGACAAAGTAAGCCCGAGTGATATGAATGAGCTTGACCGCTTTGCGCTTATTCACTTAAATCGCTTGAACGAACGGGTAATACGGGCTTATGACCAATATGACTTTCACATTGTATATCAAGCCGTGCACCATTTCTGCGCCGTAGAGATGAGCGCGTTCTATCTGGATATTGTGAAAGACCGGCTGTACGTCAGCGCTCCGGATGATTTGGGCCGCAGAGCCGCCCAAACCGTATTATATGAGGCCCTAACGGTAATAACTAAATTGATTGCTCCTCTGCTTCCGCATACCGCAGATGAAGTTTGGAAGCATATTCCAGGGGTGCAGGAAGAAAGCGTCCAATTATCGGAAATACCGGATCCGGATACTTCCTTGTTCGATCCTTCCCTGGAAGCAAAATGGTCCGCATTCATGGAAATCCGGGATGAAGTCTTCAAGGCGTTGGAAGAAGCAAGAAACCAGAAAGTGATTGGCAACTCTCTGGGGGCTTCCCTTCATCTTTATCCGGATGAGGAAACAGCTAAGCTCTTATCCCAATTCGATCGTCTGGACCTGTTATTTATCGTTTCCGACGTTCAGCTTCACACTGGGGCAGACATCCCGGAAGAAGCCAAGAAATTCGGTCATCTGGCTGTTCAGGTAGCTTCAGCGGAAGGGGAGAAATGCGAGCGCTGCTGGATCGTGACCCCCGAAGTCGGCCGGAGCGAGGCTCACCCGACGCTGTGCCCACGCTGTGCGGAAGTGGTCGATACCCATTACAAGCAGCAGCCGTAAGCCGTAAGGAGAGATAGCGAGATGTCCAACCCCAACGATGAACAGAATCAAATCCTCCGGGAGCTCAATGAACGGATAGAGCAGTTGGCCTTGAATATGGAGAAGGCCAGATTCGCCGAATATGTCCAGTTGCTCGAACGGCCGCGCAAGCTGCTGTGGAACCATCTGGTGGGCGGAATTGCCAGAGGAGTAGGAATAGCGATCGGATTTACCGTGCTGACCTCGACTCTTCTGTACGTTTTGCAGGCGCTGGGAGCATTGGATCTGCCCATCGTTGGGGATTATATCGCGCAAATTGTCAAGCATGTTCAAGCACAATTGGAAGGCAGAACCTATTAAACACAGGTTCCGGCGGACTTCCCTAGTTCAATTCATCGCTGGGAGGCTCGTCTTCCAATAAAGGCTCGCCTTCACCTTGGTGCATATAATTTCGGTAAGCTTTGTTCCGAATAATCGTAACGTCCTTGCCATAGATATCCGTGGCTATGAAGCTTTCGTAATCCTCGACATAGCCATCGTTCTCATTAGCTTCAATTTCCATTTCGTCATAGCTGTCGATATACCGGTCTTCAGCCATGGCAGGACTGTTCGAAGTTCCCCAGCTTTCGACTATCTGCCAGGCGTCCTCGCCATCGAACTGGTTCTGGCTTGGTAATTCGTCCAGGCTGGTTCTGCCGAAGGGGGGAGACAGGATTTCTTCCTCTATGGGCCTGCGCTGAGATATGGTTTTCTGAGGAACGTGAGCTTTACAATACAAGGTGGTTGGGACGGCCAACAGCCGGTCATAAGGGATAGGTTCGCCGCAAACGCTGCAGGTGCCATACTGCCCGGAGTTTAATCTATCCAGAGCGTCACGGACATCGCCTAAATATTTCTCCGCTTTATCGTTCAAGGCGACGTCCTTGCCGCGTTCGAAAACTTCCGTGCCAATGTCTGCCGGATGATTGTCATAGGAGGAAAGCTCTCCTGTTGAATCGCCCAGCGACCCGCCCAATCCGTAGTGGGAGTTTTCGGTGACTTGTTTATTGAGCTCTTCTAATTCCTGCTTCAGCAATTGCTGAATTTGTTGTTTCTGTTCTTCCGTTAAGGTGTGCATTATGACGGCTCCCTTCAAGGTATTCCGCCATATTGTGCGCCGAAAGAACATGTTTTACGAAGGTAATTCCTTGTACGCAAGGAAATCATGGGTTCGGGGAGGTTGACTATTTGATCTATTATCTGATTTCTTTGCTTATCATCGCTTTGGATCAATGGACCAAGTGGCTTATTGTCAAACATATGGAGCTGAGGGAGTCTTTCTCGGTCATCGGCGATTTTTTTCATATTACTTCTCACCGCAATACCGGGGCTGCCTTTGGAATTTTGCCGAACCAACGATGGTTTTTTCTCATTGCTACCGTGATAGTCGTTGTCGGGATTTCGATTTATATGAGGAAGGTCATCCGTGAGAACAAGCGGCTGTTGCCCTTTGCCCTAAGCCTTCTTCTGGGCGGTGCCCTCGGCAATTTTATTGACCGTGCCGTATCCGGAGAGGTCGTCGATTTTCTCGATTTCACCTTTCGTTTCAACTGGTTCGGAAATCCGGTCGTCTATCCGTTTCCTATATTCAATGTAGCGGATTCCGCAATCGTTATTGGAGTTATTCTTATTTTGCTGGATTCCCTGCTGGAGTGGAGAAGAGAAAGGAAAGGTCAAACCGATGAAGTTCAATCATGACGATCTGCGGCCTTCCGATGAAATAAAGACAATCGGTACGGAAGAAGCGAATGATATCAGCATGAAGGATGAACCCGGTTTGCCGGGAGCCTCCGTCTTAACTGACTCCGATGACGATATGGATGGAGAAACGTTCGAGTGGACGATCGAGGCTCAGGAAGCGGGAATCCGTATTGATAAATTTCTGGCCGATGCCTTGCCCGAAGATATTTCGCGGACGCAGGTGCAGCAGTGGATCAAGGGCGGGGCGGTTCAGGTTAATGGCTCGTCGGTCAAGCCCAACTATAAGCTTCAACCAGAGGATGCTGTTGTGCTGGACGTTCCCGAGGCGGAGGAAGCGGCTATCGTGCCGGAAGCGATTCCGCTGGAGGTTGTTTATGAAGACGCGGATGTTATCGTCATTAATAAGCCTAGAGGAATGGTGGTTCATCCGGCGCCGGGACATACGTCGGGAACCGTGGTGAATGCGCTGCTGGCTCATTGCCGGGATTTGTCCGGAATCAACGGAGTGATGCGGCCCGGAATAGTTCATCGAATAGACAAGGACACTTCCGGCCTGCTGATGGCCGCCAAGAATGATCTGGCCCATCTTTCGCTATCCAAGCAGCTTAAGGACCACTCGGTGATTCGCAAATATATCGCGTTGGTGCACGGCCGGGTTCCCCACGATCAAGGAACGGTGGATGCGCCGATCGGCCGCGATCCGAACCATCGCAAACAGTTTATGGTAACAAGCCATAACAGCAAGCATGCCGTGACCCATTTTGCGGTCCTGGAGAGGATGGGTTCTTATACATTGCTGGAATTGAAGCTGGAAACCGGCCGAACACACCAAATTCGCGTTCATATGAAGTATATCGGCCATCCTCTGGTCGGCGATCCGGTCTACAGCAGCAGCAGTAAACGGGCAGGAATCGAGGGCCAGGCTCTTCATGCCGCGGTGCTTGGCTTCGTACATCCCCGTACGGGCCGGCAGCTTGTCTTCGAGGCTCCTTTACCGGAAGATATGAATCATCTTCTTCAGCGTGTGCGGCAGTTTTAAAAGGTGTCTGATAAACCGGAGATGAATCAGGAGGTCCGCTAGTCCGTGGATGGCTCCTGATTTTTTTGTCGCAATCGGACAGCTTGAACCGAATCAATATTTTTCTCTTGACATCTTTTGTCGGGATGTGGGATAATTCTTTTAGTTAAATAGCGCCTTTAAATTCAGTCCCGTGAGGCTGGCAAGGTGATCGTTACAATGTCATTCAGAGTGCAGTAAGTATCTCTGTGTTTCTTGGTGAACTTTAAACACAGTTATCGCGTGTACCCGCCGATGAGATGCTTCCTGCCTGACCCTTGCCTACGGGCAAGGGTTTTTTTGTGGACTTTCCTCTCCGGAATCGTTGCGGATAAGGTCTTCCGGAAGCGGAGCGGTAGTAACGAAGGCGCAGAACAGGAGGCAGCGAAACGAAGTGATTACCCAGGATAGACGGATTTTGCTGGACGATACGGCTATTCGCCGGGCTCTCACCCGGATTGCCCATGAAATTTTGGAGAGGAACAAGGGTGTCGACGATTGCGTTCTGATCGGAATTCGGACGAGGGGAGTATACCTTGCCGAGCGGATTGCCAGACGAATAAGGGAGATCGAGGGTGTTCCTATACCGGCTGCAGCGATCGATGTGACCTCATACCGCGACGATGTGTCCCGGCAAAGCAGAGGAAACCCGGCACAAGGTATTGTTGAGCCGGAACTGGATATTCACAACAAAAAGATCATCCTGTTCGATGATGTACTGTTCACAGGGCGCACCGTCCGTGCTGCGATGGACGCCTTAATGGACAAGGGCCGGCCGCAAATGATTCAATTGGCGGTGCTTGTAGACCGGGGACATCGGGAGCTGCCGATTCGTCCGGATTATGTCGGCAAGAATATCCCGACTTCCAAGCTGGAGGAAATTGTTGTCCATCTGGAGGAAGCGGACGGTCAGGATGAGGTCATCTTATATAATAAAGGGAGCTGACAAGCGCGATGCAGACTAAAACAATGACGGATAAACATTTGCTTGGGCTTAAAGGAATGAGCGAATCGGAGCTGGAGTCCATTCTGGATCGTGCTGCTTATTGGGAGCAATACCCCCAGAAGGTTACTCAGCATCTGCAGGGCCGTTTTGTCGCTAACATGTTCTTTGAGAACAGCACCCGCACACGGTTTTCGTTCGAAGTCGCGGAGAAAAGAATGGGGCTGGAAGTGCTCAATTTTACCGCAGCCGTGTCCAGTGTGCAAAAGGGAGAGTCCATATACGATACCGTTAAGACGCTGGAATCTATGGGGATAGATGCAGGAGTAATCCGGTTGAAGCCTAACGGGGTGCTCGATGAGCTTGCCCGTCATGTCCGAATCCCGCTGATCAACGCCGGCGATGGAAGCAACGAGCATCCGACTCAGGCGCTGCTTGATCTGTATACGATGCGTAAGCATTTCGGCGCGGTCCGCGGGTTGACCGTATCCATTATCGGCGATATCAAGCACAGCCGGGTGGCCCGCTCGAATCTGTGGGCGTTGGGCGCAATGGGTGCACGGGTGAAATTTTGCGCTCCGGATGCGATGCAAGCTCCCGAGCTTGCGGAATACGCTCCATATGTCACAATGGACGAAGCCTTGCAGTCGGATGTTGTCATGATGCTGCGCGTACAGTTGGAGCGCCATGAGCAAGGAATGCTGAATTCCGCGGAACAATATCGCGAAGGTTACGGTCTCACAGTGGAACGGGAGCGGAAAATGAAGGATCATGCCATCATTATGCACCCGGCTCCAATTAATCGGAATGTAGAAATTGATGACGAGCTGGTAGAGCATCCAAGGTCGAAAATTTTCATTCAAATGAGCCATGGAGTCCCTGTCCGAATGGCCGTTATCGAACGATCTCTAACTTGATGGGAACGAATTTGAAATGGACTATCGGCAAGATTGGCGGCAAGTAGGAGGCGGCTCTATGGAGCAGAAGCCTATCTTTATACCGTAATTAAAGACAAGGGCTGAACAGGAGGAGCTTATGGGAACTTGGATTGTCAACGGGAAGATGCTGGATGGTGATAACCGTCTCGTTAATAAAAATATTTTGATCGAAAACGGCATGATTACTAGCATAACGGAGCCTAAGGAAGGGCCGGATAACCAGAGCGACGGTCATGAGAGGATCGATGCCAAGGGACAATTAATCGCCCCGGGGTTGATCGATATGCACGTTCATCTGCGGGAGCCCGGATTTGAGCATAAAGAAACGATAGCGACCGGCACAAGGTCGGCGGCCAGGGGCGGATTCACGACGATCGCCTGTATGCCCAACACCCGGCCGGTAATCGATACCCCCGAGACCGTGCGGTACATTCTCGACAAAGCAGAGACCGAAGGAGTGGTCAGGGTGCTTCCCTACGGGTGCATTACCGACAACCAGCTAGGGCGGGAGCTGACCGATTTTGAGGCGCTGAAGGATGCGGGCGTGTTCGCCTTCACGGATGACGGGGTAGGGGTTCAAAGCGCGCAAATGATGAAGGACGCTATGGCGAAAGCGGCCGAGCTCGGAATGCCGATTGTCGCTCATTGCGAGGACAATACGCTGGTTGTTGGCGCCCCCGTTAACGAGGGAGCCTTCTCCCGCAAGCACGGGTTAAAAGGAATTCCGAACGAGTCCGAAGCCATTCACGTTGGAAGAGATATTTTACTGGCGGAAGCTACAGGGGTTCATTACCACGTCTGCCACGTGAGCACAGAGCAGTCCGTGCGGTTGATCCGCCAGGCCAAGCAGCTCGGGATCAAAGTAACGGCGGAGGTTTGCCCGCATCATCTGCTGCTGTCGGATGAGGATATTCCGGGACTCGACGCCAATTGGAAAATGAATCCGCCTCTGCGGTCTCCGCGGGATGTACAGGCTTGTATCAAGGGAATCGAGGATGGAACGATCGATATTGTCGTAACGGACCATGCTCCGCACAGTGAAGAAGAGAAGGCCAAAGGGATGCAAGCGGCGCCTTTCGGAATCGTCGGTTTCGAAACAGCCTTCCCGCTTCTGTACACCCATTTTGTTCTTAAAGGGAAATGGACGCTTCAATTTCTGCTTGACCGGATGACGGTTAAGCCCGCAGAAGTCTTCGGACTGTCGTGGGGAACCTTGCAGGAGGGAGCTGCGGCGGATCTGACTTTGATTGACCTGGATACAGAGAAGGAAGTTAATCCTGCCGAGTTTTTGAGTAAAGGGCGGAATACTCCATTTACGGGCTGGAAGCTTAAGGGGTGGCCTACCCGGACAATAGTGGCCGGCCAAGTGGTCTGGAGCGAGGCTTAATCCTCCGCAAACCAATGGAATGATAGAGAACGAAGCAATGGACAGCAGGATCAAGACAAGCTAAAGGAGCGATGAACGATGCAGGCAAGATTATTATTGGAAGACGGCACTCTGTTCACCGGCAAAGCATTCGGAAGCGAAGGCGAGTCGACCGGAGAAGTCGTATTTAATACCGGCATTACGGGTTACCAGGAGGTTATCTCGGACCCTTCCTACTGCGGGCAAATCGTAACGATGACCTACCCGCTGATCGGAAACTACGGAATTACAAGGGATGACTTTGAATTTATCCGGCCGTTCATTCACGGTCTTGTCGTAAGGCAGCATGAGGAAATTCCAAGCAACTGGCGGGCACAATATACGCTGGACAGCCTGATGAAAGAATATGGAATCATCGGAATCAGCGAAGTGGACACCCGCATGCTGACCCGGATCATCCGCCAGCACGGAACGATGAAAGGTATCCTGACGACCTCCAATAAGTCGGTGGAAGAGTTGAAGGAGCAGTTGAATGCGATGACCATCATGCGTGATCAGGTAGACCGGGTCTCGACCAAAAGACGCTATCACCTGCCGGGCAATGGCGAGACGGTGGTCCTGGTCGACTTCGGCTCTAAGGACGGAATCGCCCGCGATTTATCGAAGCGCGGCTTCGATGTCGTCGTTGTTCCTTACGATACGACGGCGGACCAGATTCGGCGCATCCATCCCGACGGAATTATTCTGTCCAACGGGCCCGGAGATCCGAAGGATGTTCCCCAAGCTATCGAAATGATCCGCTCGCTGCTGGGCGAGTACCCGATCTTCGGGATCTGCCTCGGGCACCAGTTGTTTGCTCTCGCTTGCGGTGCCGATACCGAGAAGATGAAATTCGGCCATCGCGGAGGCAACCATCCGGTTAAAGATCTGATGACCGGCCGCTGCTATATTACCTCCCAGAACCATGGCTACACCGTAGTCCAGGATTCGTTAAAGGGAACCGATCTTGAAGTTACCCATGTCAACAATAACGACAAAACGGTGGAAGGGCTCAAGCATAAGAAGCACCCTGCCTTCTCCGTCCAATATCATCCGGAGGCCGCACCGGGACCGTTCGATTCCGGATATTTGTTTGATGAATTCCAAACGATGATTCGGGAATTTAAACAAAGCCTTCCGAATATTCCGCAGCAAGCCAAGATGCTGGCCGCTGCCCAAAAGACAGCCGAAGCGAAAGGAGAATTGAAGCATGCCCAAAAATAATGAACTCAAAAAAATTCTCGTCATCGGCTCTGGCCCCATAGTAATCGGACAAGCCGCAGAATTTGACTATGCCGGAACCCAGGCTTGCCAAGCTTTGAAGGAAGAAGGGTATGAGGTTGTACTGATCAACAGCAACCCGGCTACGATTATGACCGATACCAATATGGCGGATAAAGTATATATCGAGCCTATTACGCTGGATTTCGTTACCCAAATCATCCGGCAGGAGCGTCCGGACGGCTTGCTGCCTACTCTCGGCGGACAAACGGGATTGAATATGGCCGTTGAGCTTGCCCGCCACGGCATTCTCGAGCAGGAGAATGTCAAGCTTCTCGGTACACAGTTAACCGCCATCGAGAAGGCGGAAGACCGCGATTTGTTCCGCGAGCTGATGAGAGAGCTGGAGCAGCCGGTACCGGATAGTACGATTGTTACTACCGTTCAGGAAGCGGTCGACTTTGCCGAAGAAATAGGCTATCCGATCATCGTTCGTCCGGCCTATACCCTGGGCGGAACGGGCGGCGGAATCGCCTCTACGAAGGAAGAGCTGATCGAAACGGTTCAGTCGGGTATCCGATACAGCCCTATCGGCCAGTGTCTGATTGAGAAAAGCATTGCCGGCATGAAGGAAATTGAATATGAGGTTATGCGCGACGCCAACGACAACTGCATTGTCGTTTGTAATATGGAAAACTTCGATCCGGTCGGCGTTCATACAGGGGACAGCATCGTTGTGGCTCCAAGCCAGACTCTGTCGGACAAGGAATACCAGATGCTTCGTTCCGCCTCGCTGAAAATTATTAGAGCCCTTCATATCGAAGGCGGCTGTAACGTTCAGTTTGCTCTGGACCCTCACAGCTATCAATACTATGTCATTGAGGTTAATCCGCGGGTCAGCCGTTCCTCGGCACTCGCCTCCAAAGCGACCGGTTATCCGATTGCCAAGATGGCGGCCAAAATCGCTATCGGCTATACGCTGGATGAAATTGTTAACCCGGTAACCGGGCAGACTTACGCCTGCTTTGAGCCGACGATTGACTATGTCGTATCGAAAATCCCGCGCTGGCCTTTCGATAAATTTACCGGCGCCAACCGGAAGCTGGGAACACAGATGAAAGCTACCGGGGAAGTGATGGCCATCGGCCGGACCTTCGAGGAATCGATTCATAAGGCCGTTCGTTCGCTGGAAATCGGTGCTCACCGTCTGTATTTGAAGGAAACCGAGCTGGTGGATGGGGAAACGCTGGAGGAGCGTTTGAAGAAGCCTGACGATGAGCGCATTTTCTTGATTGCCGAAGCGTTCCGCAGAGGGTATACGGTAGAAAAAATTCAGGATCTGACGAAGATCGACTGGTGGTTCCTGACGAAGCTTGAAGGTCTTATCCGCTTCGAGCACCAGCTGCAGCAGCCGGAACTGACCCCGGAGCTTCTGCTGGAAGCCAAGCGCAAAGGCTTCACTGACCGGGCGATTGCGGAAATCCGCCGCTCTGCGAACGTTCAGTTCGACCATATCATGGAGGCCGACATTCGCGCTTATCGCTTGCAGAACGGAATCAAGCCGGTCTACAAAATGGTCGATACTTGCGCAGCAGAGTTCGAAGCAACCTCTCCGTATTATTACTCGACCTATGAAATGGAGGACGAGGTTCAGGAATCCTCCAAGGATAAAGTCGTTGTGCTCGGTTCTGGTCCGATCCGGATCGGCCAGGGGATTGAATTCGACTATTCCACCGTGCACGCGGTCTGGGCCATCCAGGAGGCCGGCTATGAAGCGGTCATTATTAACAACAATCCGGAGACTGTCTCCACCGATTTCAATACGTCTGACCGCCTGTATTTCGAGCCGCTCTTCTTTGAAGATGTGATGAATGTCATTGAGAGAGAGAAGCCGATTGGCGTTATCGTTCAGTTCGGTGGACAAACGGCAATTAATCTGGCTGCTCCGCTGGCCAAGGCCGGCGTACGGATTTTGGGAACCGACCTGGAGCATATCGATGCCGCCGAAGACCGGAAGAAGTTCGAAGCTCTGCTTCGCAAGCTGAACATTGCCCAACCTCCGGGAGGAACCGTGACTTCGGTGGATGAAGCGGTGGGTACGGCTGCGAAATTCGGTTACCCGGTTCTTGTCCGCCCCTCTTATGTACTGGGCGGCCGGGCTATGGAAATAGTTTATTCCGATGCGGAATTGCTTAACTATATGGAATATGCCGTGAAGATCAATCCGGAGCATCCGGTTCTGATCGACCGCTACATGCTCGGCAAAGAAGTGGAAGTCGATGCGATTTGCGACAAGGAAACCGTCCTGATTCCAGGAATTATGGAGCACGTCGAGAGAGCCGGGGTCCATTCCGGAGACTCGATCGCGGTTTATCCTCCGCAGTCGCTTTCGGAAGAGATCAAGCAACAGATTGTTGAAATAACGACCAAAGTGGCCAAAGAGCTTGAAGTCGTCGGCCTGGTCAACATTCAATTTGTCATCTATCAAGAGCAGGTTTATATTATCGAAGTAAATCCCCGCTCCTCCCGTACCGTGCCTTTCTTGAGCAAGGTAACCGGAATTCCGATGGCCAATGTAGCGACCCAGTTGATTATGGGCAAGAAGCTGAAGGAAATTGGTTACGAAGGCGGATTGTGGAAAGAGGACGATCAGGTGTCGGTCAAAGTTCCTGTCTTCTCCTTCGCGAAGCTGAGAAGAGTCGATACCACGCTCGGTCCGGAGATGAAATCTACGGGAGAAGTTATGGGGCGTGACGCCAGCTTTGCCAAAGCGCTGTACAAAGGGCTGATTGCTTCGGGAATGAAGATTCCGACAACCGGATCGATTATTGCGACGGTTGCCGACAAAGACAAGGATGAGGCTATAGAAATTTTGCGCGGCTTCCATGATCTCGGTTATAAAATTGTAGCGACCGGAGGCACCGCTAAAGCTCTATCGGCTGCCGGTCTGAAAGTGGATCACGTGAGGAAGCTGAGCGAAGGCTCGCCTAATATTCTGGACCGGATTCGCAATGGGGAAGCTCAATTTGTCGTGAATACTCTGACCAAAGGCAAGACCCCGGAGCGCGACGGCTTCCGCATCCGCCGCGAAGCGGTAGAGAACGGAATTGTCTGCATGACCTCCTTGGATACGGTTAGAGCACTGCTTGGCATGCTGCAGACGATTAACTTCTCCTCTAGTCCGATGCCTGCGAACAAAGCACTTCGCTAGAGCCAGATTAAGTAAGAACTATCCGAAGAAGGACTTTAAGGAGGCTTTGCTGTGGGCTTACAAACGGAAGTGGCGGGTAAGATCATGGTCGCTCTCGATTATCCCTCTGAGCAAGAGGCCAATGAACTGCTTCAAAGCTTGCAGGGAATTCCTTGCTACATGAAAGTGGGCATGCAGCTGTTCTATGCGGCTGGACCAAAATTTGTCGAGAGGTTGAAGGAGGAAGGCTATAAGGTCTTCCTCGACCTCAAGCTTCATGATATCCCTAATACCGTTAAAGGAGCTGCTGCGAGCATTTCGCGGCTTGGGGTGGATATGTTTAATGTCCATGCCGCGGGTGGCACCAGGATGATGGAGGCTGCTCTGGAAGGCGCTGAAATGGCTTCCGCAGGGGCGCGTCCGGTTGTTATCGCGGTCACTCAGTTGACGAGTACGAATGAACGGATGCTGAAGGAAGAGCTCGGAATCGGCGCTACGATGGAAGAGACGGTGGTGCGTTATGCCCGGCTGGCCGGGAAGGCCGGCCTGGATGGTGTCGTAGCTTCCCCATTGGAGGTCGTCCGTATCAAGGAAGCGATGGGGAAACCGTTTCTGACCATCACCCCGGGAATTCGTCCACGCCATGCGGCTGCAGGGGATCAATCGAGAGTGATGACTCCGGCAGAAGCTTTAAACACGGGAACGGATTATATGGTCATCGGCCGCCCTATTACGGCCCAGGCTGATCCGCGGCAAGCCCTTGAATCTATTATTGAGGAGTTGATTTAGATGAATTCAACGACCCACAATTTGCCTCGGGAGATTGCAGAGGCTCTGCTTCAGATCGGTGCTGTTGCACTTAGCCCGAATGAGCCCTTTACCTGGAGCTCCGGATGGCTCTCGCCTATCTATTGCGATAACCGGCTGACTATGTCCTATCCGAATATCCGCAATAAAGTGGCGGAAGGCTTTGCTGCGATTATTCGAGAGCAATATCCCGAGGTGGAGATTATCGCGGGCACGGCTACCGGAGGAATCGCCCATGCCGCTTGGGTGGCGGATAAACTGAACTTGCCTATGGTGTATGTGCGCAGCAGCGCCAAAGGCCATGGCAAGCAGAAGCAGGTGGAAGGGGTCCTCAACCCGGGCAGCAAAGTCGTCGTCATCGAGGATCTGATCTCAACAGGGGGAAGCTCGCTTAAAGCAGCTTTGGCCGTTAGAGAAGCCGGAGGAGATGTGCTCTCGGTGCTGTCCATCTTTACTTATCAGTTCAAAGAAGCGCAGGATGCCTTTGCCGCAGAGAAGATTGCAATGAACTCGCTCTCCAATTACACGGCGTTGCTGGAGGCTGCGGTCGAACTCGGAAAAATTAAAGAAGAGGATTTGGCGCTTCTCCAATCATGGAGAGAGAACCCGGCTGCTTTCGGCAAGGATGGAGCCAATTAGGAACGGACGGGCCGAAGTTTAAACGGCAAGAGATTCACATAGAAGCTGAATAACAAAAAGTCTTGATTTCAACCACGCGTCACTTGACAAATGCCAGGCCTGTACCGGGAGATGCCTCCGGACAGGCCTATTTGGTATTTGGAGGCCAATCCTCAAATGAAAACCAGGGGACATAAGAATGAAGAAAGAGCATTGAAAGAAATTAAGCAAAATTTTATTCAAATCTGTGAAGAATGCCGCATTATATAAATAACGGGTACATTTTAAAGGTAAATTGCAAAGGTAGCTATTAAAGACATGCAAGCTTCCCATACGGACTAAAGGAAGGAAGAATCGATCATTTAAGGTTTACTTTGGGAAATATCAGTATAGGTTGAAGATGTAAAAAGAAAGCGGTATCGGGAGGGTGTCAGGCTAAGGTGGGAGCAAGAGATAATGTCTATCAGCCTCTCCCTGCACCGGCGCAGCTAATTACCAGCTTTGACTTCGCCCTGATGTGCAGGGAACGGCAAGGCCAGGGTACGAAACATCCGGGTCTCGTCATGTGTGTGCCTGTAACCGTTTATAAGAGGCTGTTTTCATTTTGGAGGGGTATCTTGACTAGAACATTCACGAGTTAGGCTTTGCATGGAACTAAAGCCTTCTCTATTTTTGGAGCAGGAACGTTTGATAGACTGTCCAGGCTTGGTTGTCCGTCTGGTAGAGCAGGTGAAAGCGGTCAACCAGGAATTCCAGTCCGACATCCACTAATCGGACACTAGAGAGAACATCGTGAAATTCCTCGTTGCCCAGTTTTTGACCGATGGTCAAATGTGGAGTATAACGGTAAGCTTTCTGCGGTTCTTCCAACGGTCCCTGACAAATTTCCTCGTGTAAGCGGATGAACGGGTCCGCATCCTCCAAGGCCAAGTAAATGACATTGCTGACCGGAAGGAAGGATGAAAACCGGTTGACCTTGGCGGTAAAGGCCGGCAGGCGTTGGGATGCTTCGTTGAGCAGGGTTATCGCTTCTTCCAATTGGCGGTCGTCCCAGTCCTCCGCCTCGCGGATGGTAAAATGAGGCTGAATCAAGCGATAATGAGGATCATAGCGTTTGCGATAGCTGTTGGCAAAATCTTGAACTTCCTTGCCCGGAAAAACGACGATTCCGTATTTCATGGAAAATAACCTCCTTTCCCCTCTTGCTTTTGTTAGTGAGCTATTATAACGTATTCTTTAATTATTCTAACATCTAATGCCGCACTTAGCCAAGATTGATAAAACAACGAAAATAAGGTGATGAATATGATTCGCAAAGTTCACAGCAACGAGGTCAAGCAAGCCGTCGTGCAAAAATTAGAGGAGCGCGGCGTAACCACTGAAGAAATTGCCGAAATTGTCTATGAGATGCAAGCTCCTTATAATCAAGGACTTCAGCTCAGTGATTGTATAGACAGCGTGCATGCCGTTCTGAAAAAAAGAGAGGTTCAGCATGCGCTTCTCGTTGGCATCGAACTGGATATGTTGGCCGAGCAGAATAAATTGTCCGAGCCGCTGCAGTCGTTGGTGGAGTCGGATGAAGGATTGTTCGGCTGCGATGAAACTTTGGCTCTCGGGTCTGTGCTGGGCTACGGAAGTATAGCGGTGACCACCTTCGGACATCTGGATAAGCATAAGATCGGGGTTATCAAACGCCTGGATACCAAGAGAGGCCACGGCATTCATACGTTCCTGGACGATTTGATCGCCAGTATTGCCGCTTCCGCATCCAGCCGGATCGCCCATAGATTAAGAGATTTGGAGGAGCAGGAAGCCGAGATTGCGGCAGATAGCGAAGCCGGCGAGAGCGCAGATCAGGCTTAGTTAAGTTCCCCCTATTGAAATGATTTTATCCACCTCTGTCCCGGGCAGCAATAAAAAGCGGCTTAAAGGGATAAGCTAGCAATAAAAGAAGTTCGCAGGACAGGGGTGCTTTACTCGTGAAATGGATTTATTGGTCTAAACTTTATGAAAGCAAATTTCAAGCCGGCTGCCTCGCCAAGAGGATGGAGGAGGACTGGTGGTTATACGGATACGACTGCCCGCAGGCGGTGGAAGTATACCGTTCGAAGAAGGGCCGGTTTGGAGTTCGCTATATATTGCCTCATTAAGGCTAGTTTAGATATGTAAGAGATTAGGTTTTGGACCGCATTGTCACTTGGGGTTAGCCAAAAGCCCTCCTTTAAAAAGGGTTTTTCATCTTCGAAAAATGCGTTAGAAGGTTTTTATAATTTACCTCTTGACACTAATGGTGCAAATGGTGTATATTTATTTTTGTCGCTGATTAAATAGTCTAGCCAATTAACGCGGGGTGGAGCAGTCCGGTAGCTCGTCGGGCTCATAACCCGAAGGTCGCAGGTTCAAATCCTGCCCCCGCAACCAAATTTCAAATTCAAAAGTTCCGGGCCTTTAGCTCAGTTGGTTAGAGCGATCGGCTCATAACCGATTGGTCGGGGGTTCGAGTCCCTCAGGGCCCACCATGATTATGACAGGCTGTTTCTATGCCGGGGTGGCGGAATTGGCAGACGCACAGGACTTAAAATCCTGCGATAGGTTGCTATCGTACCGGTTCGAGTCCGGTCCTCGGCACCAAACCAGTGCATTGAAGTGTGTCGGACTCTTGTGTTACGAGTTCAACCTGAAACTCCAGGTTTCCCAGACAGATAGGTCGAAGGAAACGGCAGGAGTTTTTTTATTTATAAAAAAATTTGAGATATAGTAAAAGTCCTCCCCGCATGGGTGAAGGACTTTTTTTGGTACAATAATAGGTTTATTCGTTTAGCTCCGGGTTAATGGCCCGGTTTATCTTTTACTGTTTCGCCTGAGCCTCAGCGGATGTGGAAGAGGACTCTCCCGGGAAAGCCGGCGATGAAACCCCCGAGCTGAGATTTGGCTCAATTACGACCGTATAGCGGCTGTCTACATAGGTTTCCGCTTTCGCTTCCGTCATGACTTGAGCATACATGTGGCCCGGTATCGGCTCATGCAACGTGTAATAAAGCGTGGCTTGCTCGTCTTGAAATTCAATCCGGTCGATGGTCACGCGATAACCGCTGTTGCCTTTCATTCCCCAGGTTACTGTTGCTTTATTAATTTGGTCGTTCACTTTTTCCATAATTAATTCCACTTCGGAATTTTGAGCCGGAGGCTCAGGGCTATGCTCTTTATTTGCCTTTACGAATTTCCTGGCTGCATGAATCATGCGGCTTGCTTCCGAACGGGTAATCTCATCTTTGGGACGGAAAAGCCCGTCGGCATTCGTTTCGGCAATGTTGGAGATCAACAGACGTTGGATGCTGGTCATATATTCCTTGTCGACCTGCTCTTCATCTGCAAAGGACATATAGATTTCAATAAAGGCATAATCACCTGTCAATTCCACCGCTTTGTACAGAAGATCGGCGAATTGCTCACGGGTCAACCGTTGCTCCGGATCCAGATCCTTAGCTAGAGGAAGTCCATTAAGCTGAGCGATCATTAACGAAGCGGCATACCATGCATCATCAGGGACCTGACTGAAATAATCGCTAGCCTTCGGTTCCTTAATAAACTTGATCTCATCGATGTTCAGGTCCAATGCATTGACGATCAGATGAACGCCCTGTGCATAGTTCAATTTGCCTTTCGGCATAAATTCCGTCTCAGAAATTCCGCTAATAATCCCGTCTTGATGTAAAGCACGGATTTCGGCTTCGGAGGGATCCTGGGAAATATCCGAGAACGCCCATGCAGCCGGCGCAATGATCAGGACGAACACCATAAGTAAAGTCAAAGCTATTCCTCGCTTATTCTTCATTCCTATCACCTCCTTATCCCCTAAGACGGGCATTCACTGGAAAAGGTTGCATGTTGAATTTTTTTTTTTTCTACGACTGACCAATTAACATACAATACTTATTTTCTGTTTCCTTGAGGTACTTTGCAGG
>NZ_JBHTIU010000094.1:0-79238 GCF_042677205.1 Paenibacillus residui | reverse complement strand
GAGAATACCCTACTTTTTTGTCGCCTGTGAAGGCTCCAAATCTTGGTACACAGAATACTTTACGCCATCCCATGTGTGGAAAGTCGCCTCGATTAAGGGGAAAAATGCACTTATTCCGGGCAAAAACGCGAAAAGCGGCCATATTAAAAGTATTTTTACATTTTTTCAACTGGAAGGGGATCTTCCTAAATACCATCTTGCCTCATCAGGGGTTTCGGTTATCGCGACCATCCGTTAACTCTGTTTTTTCGCATTATTCGTTAAAAAATTGACATAATACATTGAATAATTTCGTCCGCGAGAAGTTACCTCTTTTGCTCCCCCTCAGTCAAGGCTTCTAAGATCGATTTGATAGACTTCCTTGTCAGCCGAATTCTCGTCTGCTATGAATTCCAGCCGATAGGTGTCTAAATCATAAATAAAATAATAGCCGCCATAGGATTCGCTCCAATATTCCTCGTCAGGTTCTCCTAAAGCTTCCTTGACATCCTTCCCGTTCATTTGGATATTAAAAAGCTCCGGAGTGACGGAGATTTTATTAAGCACCGTGCCCTGCTGCAGCCGATTAGGCTCATGGGCACCGGAGCAAGAATCATGATCATAATAGAAAATAGCGTCGATTGCAGGATGACCATACGAATATGTCCAGCATTCCTGATTTCCGATTCCCTCTTGTTCCCCGTATGTCTCCACGATTTCCTGAAAGGTAGACCCCAATGCGGTTCCCACATCTTTCATTCGTCCGTACAAAGCTTCTTCTTTAATGCCTGCTATAATTTCCTTTTCCTTATCCGGCACGACCTTACGCTCTGTTAAGTCCTCCGGGAGTGGTTCCCCTTCGGTAACCGGCACATGATTCCGGTTTAAAGTATTTTGCTGAGCTGTTTGGTATGCGGAATCTGGAAGCTCCACAGATGTCCCGGGAGCCATGCATGCTGTCATCAACCCGGTAATGATCACAACGAAGAATAGAAACTTAATCATATACAATCATCAACCCCATTCCATTCTTGCATTCGTTCGATGCTTCTATTGTTATAGACAATGTGAAAAACAGCTTAATCACACCGCAGACCAAGATGTTTTTCCAAGGCGACCTGCACCCTGCTTAAAATGGAATTGACAAAAAACACAAACTAAAAATATAATTAGGTTGCCTATTAAATTAGTTACGAAAATATTTAGTTACTAAATTAAATGGGCGGGACTAAAGTTTCTGCAGGATGATTTGGGGCGGCTCGTCACTTTGACATTGGGTCCGTGAGCGCCGGCCGCGTTTTTTTACCCGTCTATTTTTCAAGTGGAGGTGAACCTATGGAACCCGGAGACCTGACTACGGAGAGGAAGCTGCTACGGGCATTTATGAAATTTAAAAGAGCGGACTGGCATGAACGCTCTGTCCTCGGATATAAACCGAGCGAAATCAAGTTGCTCTTCTGCCTGAGATTTGGAAGGATCGAGGGGCTGGAGGAGATGAAGGTGTCGGAAATCAGCAGGCGGCTTCATGTCACCTCCCCTACCGTTACGCAATTAATCAACGCCTTGGAGGCTAACGGTCTGGTGGAACGGAACATCGACTCCACGGATCGGAGGGTGGTGCAGGTTCGATTAACCGAACAGGGGGACGAGGTAACCCGGAAAGCGAAGGAAGTGTTCGCCGATTCTTTTCGCGGTTTGGTGGAGTTCTTGGGGGAAGAAGACAGCGAGAAGCTGGTGGAGCTATTGACCAAAGTGTTTGCCTATTACAATGAAAAAGACATGATTTTATCCCCATCGAAGGGAAGTGCAGAATAAATGCTGAGGCTGTTCAAACTGTTGAAGCCGTATCGTCTTCCGATCGCTCTAGTGCTGGTGCTTATTTTCATTCAGACCTTGTCGGAGCTCTACTTGCCTACGTTGATGGCGGATATCGTCGATGTCGGGATCGTTCATGGGGATACTTCTTATATCTTGAAGATCGGCGGTTATATGCTGTTAGTGGCGGCCTTCGGCGTGGTTTGTTCCATAGCTGCCGGGTTTTTGTCCTCCAAAGTTTCGGTTGGCTTCGGACGCCGGCTGAGGGGCAAGATTTTCGCCCATGTAGAGAGGTTCTCCCTGCAAGAATTCGATAAAATCGGAACCGCCTCGCTGATTACGAGGACGACCAACGATATTAATCAGGTTCAGCAAGTGCTGACCATGATGCTGCGAATGATGATCATGGCCCCAATGATGTGTATCGGCGGAATTATTATGGCGGTATCCAAGGACGCTCAATTGTCTTTGGTTCTCGTCTTCGTTATTCCCATTCTGGTAACGGCCATTGTGACTATCGCGGTTAAAGGTATGCCGCTGTTTAAAGCGATGCAGGTCAAGCTGGACAAGTTAAATCTGGTCCTTCGCGAAGGGCTGACCGGAATTAGGGTCATCCGTTCCTTCAACCGGATCGATCACGAGACCCGGCGTTTTGACGAAGCCAACCTGGATCTTACCCAGACCGCAGTTAAGATCAATCGATTAATGGCTTCCTTAATGCCTATCATGATGCTGGTGCTGAATTTCTCCACAATCGCCATCCTTTGGTTCGGCGGACTCCGGATCGGCAACGGGGATATGCAGGTGGGGGCGTTGATGGCTTTTATCCAATATGCCATGCAGATCATGTTCTCCCTACTCATGGTTTCCATGATGTTCGTCATGATTCCCCGTGCCTCCGCCTCTGCGGCGCGCATTAACGAGGTGCTGGAGATGACTCCCGAAATCAAGGATCCCGAGCAGCCCAAGACGAGCCGGGGGCGGCAAGGATATATCGAGTTTAGGGATGTTACGTTCAGCTATCCGGGGGCGGAGAAGCCTGCGCTCTCCAATATTTCCTTTCACGCTAATCCGGGAGAGGTCACGGCGATTATCGGCGGAACCGGTTCGGGCAAATCGACGCTCATTAACCTGATCCCCCGTTTCTACGATGTGGACAGCGGGCAAATTCTGGTCGATGGGGTCGATGTTCGCGAGATGTCGCAGGAGAGTCTTCGGGAGAAGATCGGCCTCGTTCCGCAGAAGGCGCTGCTGTTCACCGGTACCATTACAGACAACATCCGCTACGGGCGGGAGACGGCAAGCGATGAAGAGATCCGGCATGCGGCGAAGATAGCTCAAGCGGAGGAGTTTATAACCGGGATGAAGGACGGCTTCGATTCGGTCATCGCCCAGGGGGGAGCGAATGTGTCCGGCGGGCAGAAGCAGCGTCTGTCCATAGCTCGCGCCTTGGTGCGGAAGCCGGAGATTTATGCGTTCGATGACAGCTTCTCCGCGCTCGATTTCAGAACGGATGCCAAGCTTAGGGCCGCCCTTAAAGAAGAAACGACGAACTCCACCGTCCTGCTTGTGGCCCAGAGAGTCAGTACCGTTATGGATGCGGATCGGATTATCGTGCTGGATGAAGGGGAAATCGCGGGAATCGGAACTCATCGCGAGCTGATGGATACGTGCAAGGTCTATCGGGAAATCGTCTCTTCCCAGTTGTCAGAGGAGGAAATCGCATGAGCGGAGAACGCAGAGGACCCGGTCCGGGTCGGCCCGGGCATGGACATGGAGGCCCGCGGATAGGGATGCCGGTCGAGAAGGCCAGAGATTTCAAGGGGACGTTAAGAAGGCTGATCGGCTATTTAAAACCGCATAAATATTCGTTGATGTTTGTTTTCGCAGCGGCTGTGCTCAGTACGGTATTCAGCATTGTCAGCCCGAAAATATTGGGAAAAGCGACCACCGCCCTGTTTGAAGGCTTTATGGTGCCGGGGGCCGGGATCGATTTTGACTACATTCTGCAGATTCTGGTCGTCCTTGGGGGACTCTATCTGGTCAGTTCCTTGTTTGCATACATTCAGCAGTACATTATGGCCGGAGTGACGCAGAGAACCGTGTATGATTTGCGCAAACAAGTCAACGCGAAGCTTGCGCGGCTTCCTCTAAAATATTTAGATTCCCGGACGAACGGGGAAATTTTAAGCCGTGCCGTCAACGATGTGGATAACCTCAGCAGCACCATCCAGCAAAGCTTGACGCAGTTAATTACGTCGGTAGTCACCTTCGTGGGAGTCATCGTTATGATGCTGACGATTAGCCCGCTGCTTACTCTGATCGTTTTTCTGACTTTGCCTCTGAGCTTCCTGGTCACCAAGTCGGTCGCCAAACGTTCGCAAACCTACTTTAAAGACCAGCAGAAGTCACTCGGAGAGCTGAACGGCCACGTGGAAGAAATGTTTACGGGCCACCAGATCATCAGGGCTTTCGGGCATGAGGACAAGTCGGTGGAGAAGTTCGAGGAAATTAACGGCAAGCTGTACGAAGCAGGCTGGAAAGCACAATTTATATCCGGAATCATCATGCCGCTCATGAGCTTTATCAGCAATATCGGGTACGTGCTCGTCAGCGTGATTGGCGGCGTGCTCGTCACGAGACGGGCGATCGAAATCGGGGACATTCAGGCTTTCATTCAATATTCGAGACAGTTTGCCCAGCCTATCACCCAGTTGGCCAATATCGCCAACGTCATCCAGTCCACGATGGCTTCGGCGGAGCGGGTTTTCGAGCTTCTGGATGAAGAGGAGGAAGTGCCGGAAGCGGCAGATGCCATATCCATCACTGCTCCGCGCGGCGAGGTACAGTTCAGCAACGTCCGGTTCGGGTACAAGGAAGATGCCCCGTTGATCAAGAACATGAACATCGATGTGAAGTCGGGCCAGACCGTTGCGATTGTGGGGCCGACCGGTGCGGGCAAGACGACGCTGATCAATCTGCTGATGCGGTTCTATGAGCTGAACGACGGCCGAATCACGATTGACGGTGTCGATATTACAAAGCTCAAGCGCGGACATCTGCGCGGAATGTTCGGAATGGTGCTTCAGGACACATGGCTGTTCAACGGCACTATCAAGGAGAATATCGGCTACGGGCGGGCGGGAGCTACCGACGAAGAGATTGTCGCGGCGGCCAAGGCTGCTCATGCCGACCATTTCATACGGACTCTGCCTGACGGGTATGACACCGTTCTGAATGAGGAGGCCTCGAATATTTCTCAGGGGCAGAAGCAGTTATTGACGATTGCCCGGGCGATATTGTCCGATCCGGCTATTCTTATTCTCGATGAAGCGACAAGCAGTGTCGATACCAGAACGGAAGTCTATATTCAGAAGGCGATGAACGAGCTGATGAAGGGAAGAACAAGCTTCGTAATCGCGCACAGGCTGTCCACCATTCGCGACGCGGATACGATTCTGGTGATGAATGAAGGCAACGTCATCGAACAGGGCAATCACCAGGAGCTGCTGGAGCAGGGCGGCTTCTACGCCGATTTGTATAACAGCCAGTTTACCGGGGGAGCTAAGCAAGAGGCGGTATGAGGGGGCGCGGATAAGGTGTGGGGCTTGCGGGTCTAGCCGGAGCAACATGCCGTCGTCCGGCCGGTTGGTATCTGCGGGATAAAGCAGACGTCCCAGCCCCGGATTCGAGCGGTACAAGGCGAGGCTTCCGAGTCGAATGATCGTTCTTCACGGGGCTTCCTTGTGAGGGGACGCCTTCCGGGGTGAAAGGACCGGCAAAAGTGCAGGTCTTTCGAAGGTATTTGGCTGAAATCGGCAAATGACATGCAAAAGTGCAGGTGAATTTAACGATTTTGACTGGTTTTCGGCTTTTCGAGGTAAAAGACCTGCATTTTCGTTCGTCTTTCTCGCGATTTAAGGAAATGCAGCAAAAAGACATGCACAAATGCATGTCTTTTTGCTATATCTGGGCCATGGGGCGGCAATATGGATATAAGTTCCGAATTCTTGCTATCTGGAGGGCCGCAAGTAGAAACCGAGTTAGAACTTCAACCTCAGTCAAACTAAATTTCCGCAGGATTATAAGGATACTCTTGCCAATCTATTTATGTACAGGTAAAATACTTGTAGATATTACTGCATGATTGTCTTCTTCACCTTTTATAGGGAGGAGGGATACTTTTTAGAAGGCGGGTAATTTTGACCAAAAGAAATGAAAGCGCTTTACAACAAGACTTATACTCAATATACGAAATGTTGTACGACTCAAATGTCCACTATCAAATCCAGTGAAGGGAGATGTTGAATGAATGCTGCGCAGATGGACGGCGTTGGTGCTCATTGGCTTGTGCAGTATGTTGGCGGTGATGCCTGTTTTTGCAAATAGTTCGGAAAGTTTGGGGGGGATGCATAATGAATTGGCGGAGGGGAAAATTCCGCAATCGATCAAGATTGTTCCCCAAGCGCTTAACCTGAAGGAAGGAAAATCGAAGGAGGTCCGGGTCATCGCGAAATTTCACAAGGGAGGGAGCGAACAGGTTTCCGATGTCATCCTTACAGTCAGCGACAAGACCGTACTCTCCGTATCCGGCATGACTGTGCGGGCGCTGAAGGAAGGCGAAGCGACACTGAAAGCCACCTATCGAGGAGTGTCGGATGAAATCCGTGTGAGGGTTAAGGGCGCAGGTGCCGGGGAAGACCGCCGCTCTACCTATCGCTTTCAGTATGACCTGCCTGAAACCGCAGGAGCCGGACAATACCTTCAGGTCCCGGTTACTTTGGAGACAGAGGAGCTCGGGAAGGAAGGATACGAGGATGTGACTATTACCTTCGAGAAAATAGAAGGACCCGGCGATTTATTGTTCCGGGCAGAGGATAGCTCAGGAGTGGTTCATACCTTCATGAACAAGGGAGAGTGGGCGCCGGGGAAGGACCTTCCCGCACAATACCGCCAGACGGAAACCTGGACGCTGAAGTTTTCCAGGATAGGAACCTATACGTTTGTCTACCGGGTCGTTGATGCGGAAGGGGCGGTTATTGCGGAAACTCCGCAAGTGGTCGAGGTCACCCCTTATATGGAGGATTTAGGCGTACAGATTGCCAATCTGACCATCATGACGGGAGCGTTCGGACAGGACACAGCCGGTAAAGATGTCGGATATACCGTTATTGTAGGGGACCCTGGCCAATTCGCCATTGTCGATACGGAATCGGAAGAGGTCGTCCGAACCTTCGACCTTCCGGGGGCAACCGGATCGTGGTCTATCGTAACGGCAGAGGACGGCACGGTCTATATTGGCAGCTATCCGAACGGGCACCTCTATAAATATACTCCCGGCGCGGATCTAGTGGAGGATTTAGGCCAGCCGGTTGCAGGGACTACCGTCATTTACGGTATGATTCCAGGCAAGGATGGAAAAATCTATGGGGGAACTTACCCGGGCGGTAATTTGTTTCAATATGATCCTGCCAACGGAATGACCGATTACGGCCAGATGAAGCCCGGGGAGCAGTATGTTCGCGGTGTCGCTTACGATCGGGAGAAAGAATTGCTCTATGCCGGGGTCGGGGCCCATGCCGCACTGATCGAATTTAACCCTGCTACGGGAGCAAAAAGAAACCTGCTGCCCGATGAATATGCAAAATACAGCTTTGTTTACGATCTCAATCTGGTGGGCGGAAAGCTGTTCATCAAGCTGGATCCGGGATATAACATGGTTGTGCTGGATGTGGCTACCGGAAGTGTAGATGCGGAATTCACAGCCCACTCCCGGGGAATTATTGCCGATCCGACAAGAAATGTCGTCTACTACACTAACGGTGCCCATCTGTATGAGTATAATCTGGACACTAAGACAACCGGCCAGGTAATGATTGGGGGCCATCCCGCCGTGCTCGGCCAGACAGCGATCGGATGGAGCTTCGTCCGATTGAATGATCCCGACTACCCGGGGCCGACCTTATTCGGTTTCATAGGCAATTATGAAGGCAAGGCGTTCAAGTACAATTTGCAGACTCAGAAGCTGAAGGTCTTTACATTGCCGCTTCCGGCTCAGCCAACAGATATATTTAACGTCGCAGCAGGTCCGGACGGGAATATTTACAGCAACGGGTACATTTCCGGTGGGGTAGGTATCTTCAATCCCGACACCAGAACGATTGTGCGGCAGACCGGCATCGGGCAGTCGGAGTCGATCTTGACCTTGGGAAATAAGATGTATTTCGGTGTCTACCCCGATGCGAAGATTTTCGAGTACGATTTGAGCAAACCGTGGAAAAGCAAACAGAACCCGCGTCAATTGTTTACCATGGGGAGCGAGAATCAGAATCGGCCGGTAGCTATGGCCGGGTCGGAAGCCGATCAGAAGCTGTTCATCGGAACTTCCCCGCATTACGGAATGCTGGGCGGGGCCTTTACGATTTATGATATCGCTACCGGGCAAGCGGACATCCGCCGCAACCTGATCCCCGACCAGAGCGTCATTTCATTGGCCTATAAGGACGGGAAAGTATATGGCGGTTCCAGCATCTATGGCGAAAGCTCGAAGCCCGTTGCCCAGGAAGCGAAGCTGTTTATATGGGATATCGCTGAAGGAAGGATAACCTATGAAACCGTTCCAGTTCCCGGGCTCACCGCCATAGGCGCCTTGCTGGTCGGTCCGGAAGGTCATATCTGGGGGCTTGCCCAAGGGACGTTGTTCATCTTCGATCCGGAGAAGCAAGAGGTTATCTACCGTGAAGAGAAATTCCCGGGTCTGGGTTATGAAAGGGGCGGAGTCGAGCTTGAGCTTGGCAAGGACGGATATATATACGGTACAGCCCAAGGTAAGCTATTCCAAATTGATCCGGAAAGCAAGGAGGTAACCATTCTCCGGAATCAGGATTCGCATCGATTGGCGCAGGATGCTTATGGCAATCTTTATTTTAAAAACGGTCCTGCCACCTCTTACGGAAACACCTTGTGGCGCTATACGATTGAGGATCGTACCGTTTCGGTCACGAGCGTGACATTGGACCGCACGGAGCTTCATCTGGCTCCTGGAGAATCGGCTGTACTCAAGGCGGAAGTAGCCCCGGTTTTCACCAGCAATCGGAACGTCATCTGGGAATCGGATAACATAGCAGTGGCGACAGTTGATGCAGCGGGCCAAGTGCAGGCGATGGCCACGGGAACCGCGACGATAAAAGTGACTACTCAGGACGGCGGTCTAATCGCTGTCTGTCTGGTGCATGTAAAATAGAGGAAAGGGTGCGGGAAGGTACGGGAAACATATGCTTTCCGCACTATTTTTCCAGTGGCACGCCATTTTGGGGTAAGTGCTGCTTTCGAATTGAACCTTCCTGTGAGCCTCAGGTTTGCAGGGAGGTTTTTTCAAAATATAAGCAAGTGTAAGTTTTCATCTATACAAGCCTCCCTTAAAGAGGCTGTTACTGAGAGTCGAGGTCGCAACTAGGCCCTCTTTTATATTCCAATCCTAAAAAGACAATCTATTAGATTGATTAACCTCCCAACAGTTAGTAGTATAAACAATTATAGAACAATCATTTTATAATAAAAGGCGGGAAATGAATGACAATCCAGCAGCAAGCGGCTATGCAATCCATGATTGAATGGCTGGCGGATGAACATGAGCTCGGCCGGGAGCCCGGCAAAATTGAAATCGCGGGAGAATTTGATTTACACGGCATGCACTACTACATATTCAAGTATAAAAAATCGGTGTTAGGAAAATGGCTGCTTGGCGTTTGCGGCGGTTATGAAGACCCGTCCGATACGCAGCATTGCGGCCATGTGTTCAGCGAGATGCAGCCGTATGATCCTGCGACGGCGGAGCAAGAAGCCATTGCTCTCGTTGAAATGATCCGCCAGTACTGGATGGATCGGGCCGCAGCGCTCGAAGCAGAATCACAAAATACAGCATCGGAAGAAGAAGCATCCGAAGACGATTCATCCGGCATCTTCAACGGATTCGTTCTGCTCAATTCGCCGGAATGCGATCTGGAACAAATCAAAGCAAATCTGCTGCAGGATTGGAACATCACTTGTCCGCCTCCGGAGGAAGAGGGGCAAGATGCCGCTAAAGAAAAAGGCGGAACCCTTGTTTTTGATGTAGACGGCTTCATGTTGGCGGTCAGCTTTGTCGATGCCCCCGTACCGGATGGCGAAGCGGAATATTTTGCCCAGGCCAACTATTTGTGGAAGGATGCCGTCGAAGTTACCAAAACACATGTCGCCCAGATCATATTGGCCGTCTTTACCCGGTCCGGGTCCCCGCTCGACAGCGCCAAACTGTACACGAAGCTTGCGGCCAGTTGTTTGAAACTTCCGAACGCCGTCGGAATTTATACTTCCGGCACCGTCTTTCAGCCCGAGCTTTATCTGGAATTCGCGAACCTTATGAAATCCGATGATATGCTGCCCTTGTTGAATCTCGTACATTTCGGCCTTATCAGAACGGAAAACGGTATGGGCGCATATACTTACGGACTTCGAGCTTTCGGCAAAGATGAGATCGAAATCCTGGACTCTCAAGCGAGTCCGAGTGAGCTGCGCGATTTTCTGATTGAGATTTCCGGATATATCCTGGAACAGGACGTTACGTTAAGGGACGGGGAAACCATTGGTTTCTCGGCTGAACAGAGGCTGCCGATTACCCGTTCCGCAGGCGTGTATGTCAACGGAGACAGTCTGAAAATACAATTTTAGTTCTACATATGGCAGCCCAATCTTGGCAGATTCAATGGAAGAAACGAGACTAGAGGACCTCACACCTGCAGTCAGACACTTCATATCTTCCCGGAACAGAAACCATTTTGCAAAGAAACCTGGATGTCCAAAAGGACTTTCAGGTTTATTTTTCCACATCAAGGTATTTAGTTCTTCGCAGTGTTAATGTAATGCATCTATTGGCATAAAAAGCTTCCGCTGATACCGGTTACTCATCTCCAGTTCCGGGGCTCCCCGCAAAGTACTCGGAATACGCTTCGAAGGTCATACGTCACTTTGTGGGGGATTTTACAGGGCTCCCCGCAAAGTACTGTATAAACCTTTATCGAAGCAAAGCAGGAAGAGCGACCGCGATTAGAGGAAGGTTTAGACGCCGACTCCGTTGGAGTGCGGACGGAATACGCTTCGAAGGTCATACGTCACTTTGTGGGGGATTTTACAGGGCTCCCCGCAAAGTACTGTATAAACCTTTATCGTGCAGCTAAACGGCCAAAAGGATGCAGATTCGCAGGCTTTTCAGCGGCCGTGTAGCGAAACGATTTTCCCTTGCCCGAAGAGGATATGACGGATAAAATGTGGAACAGCAAGGATTGGACTTTACACAGGGGAAAGAAGGGACTCTCATGAACTGGTTTCGCCCGCTATCCATCAAGAAGAAGTTAACTTTGTTTTTCCTCGTTTTTTTCTGTATCCCCTTTCTTATTATCGGAGTGATATGGTATAACAAAACGACCCAGACGATCGAGAACAGCGCGGTCTATTACAATGCGCAGTGGATCAGGCAGTTGAATAAGCGCCTGGACGAATATTTTGCCAGAATCAAGCTGGATACTCAGACGCTTCCGGGCGATCCCAGGATACAGCAGTTTGTCAAATACGATCCTAGCGACGCTTATAGCTTGTATTTGCTGAAGTCGGAAATCAGCCAGGAGATCTACCCGAAGATCGCCTACGGCAATAACGAATTCGCCGGATTCTATATGTATTCGGTTAAAGGTGCGGTGCTTGGCGATCAGATCGCGAACCGGTTGGGCGTCGACATTCGGGATTCGGTCGAACCGGATGAAAGCTTCAAGGTCATAGGCATTCAGAAAGTAGGAGGAGTTCCCGTCGTCATGGTACAGCGGAGCATCTTCGACAATATTACCTTCGGCTTCGCCGGAGCGATGATCTATGCTTTCTCGCTGGACCGGCTGCTGGATATGGATGACGGCCGAAAACCCGGGGAGGATGACCATATCGCTATTATCGATACAGCCAATCATCAGTTTCTGTATCATTCCGATTTTGCCAAATGGGGGGAAGAGGTCCCCGGTATCTGGAGGGAGCAGATGCAGGAAACGAGCGGATATTTTATCGACCGCACTGCGGAGGAGCATAAAATTATCGTGTATGAAACCTCCAAAGCTACCGGAATGACGCTTCTGTCCGAGGTTCCTATGAACCAGCTGGTAGGTACGCTTCCCAATTTACGAATGATTACAGCGATTGTCGGGCTGATAATTCTCGCTCTCGCCTTCATTACCTTCAATAAAATTTTGTTGGAGGTCAAAAGATTGGTCGAGGTCATTCATCTCTCCCGCATCGAGCACAAAGACATGGAGCTGAAGCAGAGAGAAGCCCGTCTTCAAGCGCTGCAGTCTCAGATTAACCCGCATTTTCTATACAACAGTCTGGAAATTATCAATTCCTATGCGATCGAGGCCAAGGTCAGACCGATCAGCCAAATGACGGTCATGCTGGCCGGGATGTTTCGTTACAGTGCGAGTGATCCCCGGCATCCGGTACCGCTTCGCGAGGAAATTCACCATATTCGCAACTACTTAAGAATACAGCAGGAGCGCTATGAGCAATTACGGTTCGACATCGCCGTAGAGGAGAAGGATCTGGATCAAGTTCAACTGTTCAGGATGATCCTGCAGCCTATCATTGAGAATGTGATTATCCATGCTTACGAAAATCACGGACTTCATCCTGGCGAAGTACTCATCGCAGGACAAGCGGAAGATAGCTGCTTCAAGCTGCAGGTGATCGATAAGGGGAGGGGAATGGATCCGGGCACTATGGCGAAATTTAATAAGGCCTTTGCGTCTGAAGATGTGGAGTCGGCCGGGAAGACCATCCGGCAAATCGGCCTCTGGAATGTTCATAGCCGGCTGCGGTTGGCCTTCGGGCCCCCTTACGGGCTGCATATTCTGCATTCCGGTGAAGAGGGAACCTGTTTCGAAGTCCGGCTTCCCTATCGTCCGGCGGACGAAATAAATACATGGTCATAGCCGCCAGCGAGGAATTGACCATAATTTCCTTAGTTAGACCATATAGGCCGAGCACGGCCATTGATATAATCGATTGCAAACATAGAAAGGGAGGTAGACCGAACATGAAAGGACGGTCAAAAGCAATAGGTTCCGTATGTCTTCTTGCTGCAGCGCTTACATTGCCAGCTTGCGGAAGCGGTGCCAAAGAAACGAAGGGGGCAGGCCCGGAACAGGAGGCGAAGCCGGTCAAGCTTCACATTCTGACGACGGACGGCGGAGGAATGTTTGCCGCACAGGCTCCGGCGAGTGAGAAAGAGAAATATATCAAGGAACTCAGCCGGCTGTCAGGCTATGATCTCGAGTATGAATTGATGACCTGGGGAGGCGGTGCGGACTATAATCAGCAGTTGGCTCTCCGCTTTGCGTCCAGAGATTTGGGCGATCTGGTGATGACCAGCGGAATCAGCTCGAACGTACATGCCGGCGCTGTCGATCAGGGGGTCTTCCTGGAGCTGGACGAGCTGTTGGATAAATACGGGCCCAATATTAAGAAAAATATTCCCGAAGAGGCCTGGAAAAGTCCGCGCGTACTGAAGGACGGGAAGACATATGGCATCCCGATTCTGGCAGCGGCTCCTGCCACCCGGATCATGTTCATCCGCCAGGATTGGCTCGATAAGCTGAATATGGATGTGCCGACGACCCTGGACGAATTTCTGCAATTTGCCGAAGGCGTGAAGCAGAATGATATGAACGGCGACGGAGATCCGAATAATGAATATGCCCTAGCCATTACGGACAACATCGGCTGGAGCGACGTGTTTACCGGATCCTTCGGCGTGCGGCCGGGTGCGTGGCAGATGCGCGACGGGCAGATGGAGCCGGATATCATTCAACCGGAAATGAAGGAAGCAATCGCTTTTTATAAGAAGCTGTATGATAACGGTTACATCCATAAAGATTTTGTCACCAAGAAGCAGGCCGACCGTATCACCGAGATTTTCAAAGGGTATGTCGGTTCCTATGGGGCCGCAGCCAATCAATATGGGACTTTCACCGATATAACCAAGTATATTAACCAGCCGGACGCGAAGACGGCCATGATCGTTCCGCCGAAAGGACCGCGCGGAGAATCCTATTTCCAGCCGCAATCGGAAGGAATTGATTTCGTATGGGTTATTCCGTCCACAACGAAGAATCCTGAAGAGGTTATCAAATTTTTGGATTGGGCGTGGGGAACTCCGGAAGCAGAGAAATTTTTCGCTTTCGGGATAGAGGGCCACAATTACACGGAGAAGGACGGCAAAATCGAGTATGACGCCGAAGCTGCGGTCAACGTAGATAACCAGGCCAGCGGATTCCACCGCAAGACCATCAATGTACGGGGCTCCAGCCGCTCTGCCATAATCAAGTACCAGCCGGAAGAGGAGCATATCATGAAGGGTTATGAAGATGCGGAGAAATCTGTTTACAAGCATGATTCGCTGGGAATGCCGCCGCTGGAGTCCCTGGTGGGACATCCGGAGCTTGCCGTGGATCTGTCGGCCGGAAGCATTTTCTACGATACTTTCGTGAAGCTGGTCGTGGGCAAGGAAGACCTGGATGAAGGCTTCGACAAGTTCGTCAAGGAATGGAAGAGCCGCGGTGGAGACCAAATGATCAAGGAAGCGACCGAATGGTATACATCTTTCAGACAGGGACAATAAGGTAATGGCGTCTGGAACACCTATTTCCATTTCATCACGAAAGGAGACGTACCATTGCTTCGGAAAATCAAATGGACGGACCCTGTTGTCCTGTTTCTAATCGCGCTGCCCGGACTGCTTCATTTTCTTATCTTTAAGTACATTCCTCTGGCGGGGAACATTATAGCTTTTCAAGATTTCAATTTGTTCCAGGGCTTTCTGCACAGCAAATGGGTTGGCTTGAAGCATTTCATCTATATGTTCAACTACCCGGAATTCTTCATGGTTTTGAGAAATACGCTGAGATTCGGATTGTATTCCATTTTGTTCGGGTTTCCGGCTCCGCTGCTTCTGGCGCTGCTGTTGAATGAAATTCGCATGGAATGGTTTAAACGGACCATGCAGACCTTGCTTTATCTGCCCCACTTCCTGTCCTGGGTTATTGTCGGCGGAATCTTCGTTGAAGTTCTGGCCAATGAGGGGATTGTCAACACGATTCTGGGCCGGTTTGGCTTCGAGTCCGTATCCTTCCTGACCGAGCCCAAGTATTTCCTAGGCGTTGTCATTGGCGCAGGAATATGGAAGGAAATCGGATGGTCGATGATCATCTATCTGGCCGCCATGACCTCCATTAACCCTAACTTGTACGAAGCGGCTATGGTGGACGGGGCAGGGCGCTGGAGAAGAATGTGGAGCATTACGCTTCCTTCGCTAATGCCCACGATCATCATTCTGTTCCTGCTGCGCATCGGCCATCTGATGGACGCCAATGTAGAGCAAGTGCTATTCTTCCTGAACCCGCTCGTAAGGGAAGTAGGCGAGGTGTTCGATACTTATGTATACCGGGTCGGGTTGACGGGAGGCCTCTACAGCTATACAACGGCTATCGGTATCTTCAAAGCGGTGGTCAGCGTCGTTCTGGTCGTCTCGTTGAACAAGCTGAGCAAGAAGACGACCGGGGAAACTATCTACTAGAAATGGAGGGACTAATATGAACATGGAGCGTTCGGATAAGCTGTTTCAATGGACCAATGGTGCTGTCATCCTCCTGATTAGTCTTTCCATGATTGCTCCGATGATCCACCTGCTTGCCGTGTCCTTGAGCGATCCGGTATATGCCGGGGCCAAGCTGGTTTATTTGTGGCCGAAAGGATTTTTCCTGGATGTGTACCATACCTTGTTCGGCATGGCGGATATGTGGCGCGCCATGGGGGTCAGCATCTATATCACTCTCGCGGGAACCTTGCTGTGTCTCCTGCTGACTTCTTCCCTGGCCTACACCTTGACGAGACCGCGGATGCCCGCGCGCAAATGGATAGTGGGACTTATCCTGATCTCCTTTATTTTCCCGTCGCCGCTGATCCCCAGCTTCCTGGTGGTCAACGCGCTGGGAATGAATAATACGCTGTGGGCGTTAATTATTCCTGGTGCACTAGGTGCCTATTATATTATCATTATGAGAACCTTCTTCGCAGGGATCTCCAAAGAGCTGATTGAAGCGGCCAAAATCGACGGCTGCGGGGAGTTCGGAGTTTTCGTACGCATCGTCCTGCCGCTGTCCAAGGCGGTCCTGGCTACGATTGCTCTATTCCATGCGGTGGGGCAGTGGAATTCCTACTTCGGCGCACTCATTTACATTCGCTCGGAGCATTTGTTCCCGCTGCAATTGAAGCTTCGCAATATGGTTCAGAACAGCAGCTTTGACTCGGGCTTCGACAGCAACATGTTCGATACGGATGTGCTGCAAACTCCGGAGATGATTAAGGCGGGCGCCATTATCTTCACGACGCTGCCTATTCTGCTGGTGTATCCGTTCCTGCAGAAGCATTTTGTCAAAGGAGCTATGCTCGGGTCTCTCAAAGAATAGAAGGAGTGTGCCTCCGATAGTCGAACGACGGCTTTATCCTTTATCAGGGGTGGGTAAGACATGCTTAATGTTATGCTGGTTGACGATGAACGGGTCGTCAAGAAGACGATCCGCATATTGATCGAAACGGAAACGGAAGGGATACGGATTGTGGCTGAAGCGAGCGACGGGAGAGAGGCGCTGCAAGCTCTCGAGTTTTATACCCCCGACGTCGTAATAACCGATATTCGCATGCCGGGGATGAGCGGCCTTACCCTTATGCAGGAGATGAGCCGGCGCCAGATCCAGACGGACTTCGTTATCCTGTCCGGATACGGGGATTTCCAATATGCCCAGACGGCCATTCGCTGCGGGGCGGCGGATTATATTCTCAAGCCGATCGATCCGGATTATTTCGTTGCCATGCTTCAACAATTGAAGCATAAGAGGCAGAGCCGTCCGGCAACCGTCGAACCGGTCCATGAGCCGCAGGCCATAGGAGAGAACAAGCATCCGATGATAAAGGAAGTACTGTCGGTTATGGCATCGCGGTACTCTGACCCGAAGCTGTCATTGGGCGAGGTAGCTGATGATTTCGGGATAACTCCGAATTATTTAGGCACCCTGTTCAAAAAGGTGACCGGCGAATCGTTCATCCGCTATTTGACCCGGTTGAGAATTGAGCAGGCCAAGCGCTATTTACAGAAGCCGTTCATCAAGGTGTATGAGATTGGCCATTCGGTTGGGTTTGAGGATTATTCCCACTTTGCCAAGACGTTTCGGAAGCTGAATGGGTGCTCCCCAACCGAGTATCGGAACGAAATGGTTAATCAATGGAACGGATAAGATCGCTCTCATAAAAAGCGAAGACAGCTAGATGCAAGCCTTCCCGGCCATGGATTTCTATAGTGATTCGTGTCATGGGAATAAGCAAATGTGCACCCTCCTGTTTTCCCTGCCTGGGGAAGCAGGAGGTTTCTATTTATTATAGAGAAATAGAAAGAATAATTTCCGCCTATATAAGCGGGCTGGGTATTTTGTCCTCTCACCGAGAATAATATTAATCATTTTTAGTAAATCCTTCTTATTTTTTATATTATTTGGAGGAATAGATCAAAAGATGTCGAAGTGTTTAAAACAGATGTATAATCTTCATAAGATTTAAACAATAGTTTAAATCCAAGAAGGGGTGGTTGTCGAATCTCTGATGATGTTTTCCTACATGATTATATGGTTCATATCAGAACAAAAAGATAGGGGAGATGGTATCGAAATCAGTTGCGACCATCATATGAGCAAATTGACAACGGATAAGAAAACGAATGGTTTTGAACATGTAATGCATAGTGGGAAAGATCGATACTGAACTGAACTTATACTACCGGTCTAACAACCACGATGGGAGGGAAACGCTTGAGTAGTACTCGCTTAACGAGGGCAAACAAATACAAATTAAAACAGTTCCTCGTTAAATTTTGTGTATTTTTACTCGTCATTGGGGGGGGTACTGCCGTTTGTTTCGCCTGCACCAATCCATGCTGCAGAACCCTTTTCGATTAATGATGTAGATTCCTATGGTGCCCAGGGAATGACCCTTGTTCAATTTGATGGAAATAACCCAACAACTACTGCCAAGGCAAGTGTCCCTATAACAGGCATCACTGTGAATAATTTAAACGGATTAGCGCTATCTTTGACCGAAAATGCTTTCTATGCTAGTGCCCTTGGATCAGCTAACTTTTACAGAATCGCTGCTGATGGGAAAGCAGAATATGTAACAACGTTAGATGGTATCGCGGGCAATGCTGTAATTTATGATGGGAAATATTATTATTCTTATGGAATTGGCGACAAAGCATTCCTAGGTTCTTATGATCTAAGTACCGGCAATAAGACTTCTACCGAAATAAAGGGCCTTGATAGCTCGGCCGCAGACTTAGGAGGCGATATTGTTGCCGATGGTGACGGCTACCTCTGGTTTTATAGAGCTAACTCAGTTATGCAGTTGGATCGAGAGACTGCGAATGTTTTACGCAGAGTCCCTATAACTAATTCAGATGGTGTAGCTATAGAGTGGGGGGTTAGAGGAATCAGCTTTTTGCCCAGCGGAAAAATGCTGCTGGCTGGCGGTAATCCTAATCCAAAATTCTATATAATTGACCCGGAAACTAATAGTACCACTTACCTAGGCGCTATGACAGGGGGTTTAATTTTTGACTTAGCATCAAGAGTTTTGCCGGAATTCGAACCCAATCGTCCAGTACTTGAATCTAAAAAAACAGCAGAGATTCTGGAAAAAGCGGAAGGTAACACCGATGTGGAACATCCGGAAGTAGGAGATACGCTTCTTTATACGATTCAGACGCGAAACACGGTCGAAAACAGTCTGGTGAAAAACCTCGTCATTTCGGATGAGATTCCGGAAGGGTTGGAATATGTATCGGGTACCCTGACTGTAGATGGTACAGTCGTCAGTGATGATCAAGATGATGATCAAGGCGAGAATGTCGGTGCTAAAGCAACCGGAAGGTTTGGAGATGTAGCGGATACCGAATGGCATACCCTTACGTTCCAAGTGAAGGTTACTTCTGGACAAGCCGGCCAGACCATTGAAAATATTGCCGCTATCACTGGCGACAATCTAGACACGCCAGACGAGCCGAACCATACCATTGACGTGTATCCGCCTGATCCGATAGAACCCCCAAACGCCTGTGCAGCACCAGTGGCGCTGATTAATGGTAGTTTTGAGGAACCGGATTTGTCGAATCTTCCTGATGATGCTATCAATCAAAGTGGTAAATCCTCTTGGATGTACATCTATGATGATTTTGTACCAGGCTGGAAAACTACCGATAGTACAGGAGTTATTGAATTTGGCTCTCCAACTAAACTTGGTATAGATCCTGATATAAATAGCAAATACCATCATATAACTGATGTCCCTGATGGAGAGCAGTATGTAGAATTAAACGCTTCTGAATCTAGTCAATTGTATCAGGATGTAAAAACAACTCCGGGACAAACGATTAGTTGGCGACTATCACACAGAGCTGCATACCATAGACATGTGCAAGGGTACGATACAATGACAGTTAGAATCGGTTCAAATACGACTGCTCCTGGTGATCTACCGGTTGTTGAAACGATAAGCACCCACACTTCTGAAGGGTGGGTAGAGTATCGTGGAACTTATACAGTTCCTGCTGGTCAAACTGTAACTCGATTTGGTTTTGAAGCAGTAGACTCGGTTCACGGGGAACCTCAAACTGGCAATTTCCTAGACGACATCTTCCTTGGCACTGAACCATGTGTTGTCGCAGAAAAAACAGCTTCTCCGGAGGGCGAAGTCTTCGCTGGCCAAGAGTTAACCTATGAAGTAACCATTAAGAACAATGGTGGAGACATTGCGGCTAATGCAGTTTTTGAGGACGCTATTCCTGAAGGTACAGTATATGTTCCAGGCTCGTTAAAAATTACAAACGGACCGGGGCAAGGCGACTTAACAGATGAAGACGATAGCGATGCCGGTCATTTCGACGGGCAGAAAGTTATTGTTAAGTTAGGAGACCTGCCAAACGCGAGCAATTTACCTGATGGAATTACCGTTCAGTTTAAAGTAAAGGCTTTAGTTAGTGATAGTATCAATCAAATTGTCAACAAAGCACAAGTAAGCTATGACAATCTATTAACAAATGAAGAAGAACAAGTCGATTCGAATGAGACGAAAACACCACTTACTTATCAGAAACCGGTGTTAGAATCGACGAAGACCGCCACCATCCAAGATAAAGCGGTTGGGAACACCGATTTGGAACATCCGGAAGTCGGGGACACGCTGCTGTACTCGATCAGTACGAAAAACACCGTAACAGACAGCTTGGTCAAAAACCTGGTCATCTCAGATGCGATTCCAGAAGGCTTGGAGTATGTAGCTGGAAGCCTGAAAGTCGATGGTCAAACCGTCACCGATGCAGAAGACGATGACAACGGCCACTACAAAGAAGGCACCGTCATCGGTCAATTCGGTGACATTACGGATACGGACGAACACACATTGACCTTCCTCGTCAAAGTAGGAGCGGGACAAGCTGGAGCAGATATTAAAAATATCGCCACTGTCGGTGGTGACAATACGGAAGTTCCAGATAAGCCAGAAGAAGAAGTACTGGTATATCCAAGAGATCCAAAGTTTGCATCCGAAAAAACGGCAGCCAACTTGGATCAGGCTAAAGAGAAATTCGAAGTTGGCGATACCGTTGTTTATACCATCAGAGCTCGAAACGCTGTATCTGAAAGTATCATTAACAACTTCACGATTACAGATAGTCTGATCGAAGGACTGGAATATGTCGAAGGCAGCTTGAAAACAAATCCGGAAGTAAATGCAACATTTGAGGATGGTACATTTACGGCAAACTTCGGTGAAGTAAAAGATACCGAGTGGCGTACACTGACCTTCCATGCCAAGATTCAGTCTGGACAATTAGGCAAGGAACTGAAAAACATTGCGACGGTGGAAGGTGAAGATGTCCCACCAGCAAAACCAGAAGTTCCGATCAAGGTTGACCCGAAAGATCCGAAGCTGGAATCTAAGAAGATCGCTAGTATCCACGAAAAAGCGGATGGCAATAAAGATGCCGATCATCCCGAAGTGGGCGACACCATTCGTTACACCATCACAACAAGGAATACGGTCGAAGATAGCTTGGTCGAAAACCTGTTCATCACGGATATGATTCCCAAAGGCTTGACCTATGTGCCAGGCAGTCTTGTAGTCGATGGTGAGGAAGTATCGGATGCCGAAGACGATGATGCAGGCCATGTCGTCGGAGGCACAGTCACAGGAACTTTTGGGAATGTGACGGATACCGCCGAACATACGGTTACCTTCTTAGTGACCGTAGACCAAGGCCAGGCTGGCGCAGACATTAAAAACATCGCCACTGTCGGTGGTGAAAATGTTCCTGAACCAGACAGCCCGGAAGAAGAAGTACTGGTATATCCAAGAGATCCAAAGTTTGAATCCGAAAAAACGGCAGCGAACTTGGATCAAGCTAAAGAGAAATACGAAGTCGGCGATATCGTAGTTTATACGATTAAAGCTCGTAATACTGTGTCGGAGAGTATCATTAACAACTTCACGATCTCGGACAAGCTGATGGAAGGACTGGAATATGTCGAAGGCAGCTTGAAAGCAGATCCGGAAGTAGATGCAGCATTTGAGAATGGCACCGTTACGGCAAACTTCGGTGAGGTCAAAGATACCGAGTGGCGTACGCTGACCTTCCATGCCAAGATTCTGTCCGGGCAATCCGGGAAGGAACTGAAAAACATTGCGATGGTGGAAGGTGAAGATGTGCCGCCAACCCATCCAGAGGTTCCGATCAAGGTTGACCCGAAAGATCCGAAGCTGGAATCTAAAAAGATCGCCAATATCCATGAAAAAGCAGATGGAAATACGGATGCCAACAACCCAGAAGTGGGCGACACCATTCGTTACACCATCACGACAAGGAATACGATCGCAGATAGCTTGGTCGAAAACCTGGTCATCACGGATATCATTCCGGAAGGTTTAACTTATGTGCCGGGCAGTCTCGAAGTCGATGGCAGCAAAGTAACCGATGCCGAAGACAATGATGCCGGTCATGTGGTAGGCGGCAAGGTCACAGGAACCTTCGGTCATGTGACGGATACCGCCGAACATACGGTTACCTTCCTGGTCACTGTAGACCAAGGCCAGGCTGGTGCAGATATTCAAAACATCGCCGTAGTCGGTGGAGACAATACGGAAGAGCCGGATGAGCCGTCGACGACAATCGAAGTATTTCCGCGGGATTCGACGCTGGAATCGGTAAAGACGGCGGTCAATCAGGAAGCCGGCAAGAGCGTGTTTGAAGTCGGCGATACCGTGATCTACACGATTAAGGCCCGCAATACGGTAAGTGACAGTCTGATCCGCAATTTCGTCATTTCCGACGTCCTACCGGAAGGCTTGGCCTACGTGCCGGGCAGTCTGAAGGTCGATGGAGAATCGGTTACCGATAGCGTGTACGCCAACCGAGCGACAGTTACCGGCAGTGTATACGCCAACCAAGCAACCGTTACCGACATTGTGTACACCAACCGAGCAATCGCTGCCGACAACAACGGCCTCGCCTATGACGATAATGGCTACGTTGCCGACGACCGGATCGTTGGAATGTATGGGGATATAACGGATACAAATTGGCATACGCTGGAGTTCAGAGCGGTGATCCAAGACGGTCAGGACGGGCGTAAGATTGTGAATGTCGCCGAAGTGACCGGAGACGACATGGATAAGCCGGGTCGGCCGACGGTAGAAATCGACGTGGAGAACAAACCACCAACCGATCCTGGTGATGGAACGGATCCCGACGACAATCGGCCACCGACGGCACCGGATGTTAAAGTAACGACACCGAAGGATACGCCGGTATCCGGCAAAATCGAAGGTGAAGATCCGGACGGCGATGATCTTACGTATGAAAAAGGCAAGGATCCGAAGCATGGCAAGGTGGAAGTAGACAAAGATGGTAACTGGACGTATACGCCAGATCCAGGCTTTGTCGGCGAGGATAGCTTCACAGTGATCGTTGATGACGGCAAAGGCGGCCGGACAGAAGTCACGATCATCGTCGAAGTGAAGGAGCCGAATACTCCGCCAACGGATCCTGGAACAGACCCAGGAAACGGAACCGACCCTGATGACAATCGTCCACCGACTTCACCGGATGTTGAAGTAACGACACCGAAGGATACGCCGGTATCCGGCAAAATCGAAGGTGAAGATCCGGATGGCGACGAACTGACGTATGAAAAAGGAAAAGATCCAAAGCATGGCAAGGTGGAAGTAGACAAAGATGGTAACTGGACCTATACACCGGATCCGGGCTTTGTCGGAGAGGACAGCTTCACGGTGATCATTGACGACGGCAAAGGCGGCCGGACAGAAGTCACGATCATTGTCGAAGTGAAGGAGCCGACAACTCCTGCGGAACCGGACGAGGACACTACCCCTCCATCCAGCGGCGGAGGAACACCTCCGACTGACTCTAATGATGAGGAAGACGAAACCTCCCCATCTGAGCCTGGAGAAGGATCCACATCCGGAGATGTTGAGATTCCTTCAGAACCAGAAGAAGTAACACCTCCGGCAGAACCGGAAGAAGAGACAGCATTACCTGCAGAACCAGAGGAAGCAGTGACTCCGGAGGTGCCTGCAGATAACGCTTCGCCGGCCCAATCGCCGGCTTCAGAGCACAACCAATTGCCGAATACATCCACCAGCTTGTATAACTTAGGAGTATTCGGAGCTCTGATTCTGCTTGCAGGCTTGCTGCTCATGAGAAGAAGAGGCGGCAAGATGCAATAATCTTAGCCATGAATTTCCATAGTGAAATCGGCTAATGGGAATACAGTATTGAGTAACCTCCTGCTTCCCCGTCCTGGGGAAGCAGGAGGTTTTCTTTAACGGCGATCGCCGTTTCTGCTTGTATGGAAAGAAGGAATGACCTCCCTTATACAGCGGACTGGGTATTTTGTCCCCCCCCCATCACCTATTAAGTCAAAAATTATTAGTTACTTTTTCCCGTTTTTTAAATCATTGGAGGAATAGATCAAAAGATGTCGAAATATTTTAAAACATGCGTTTAACCGTAGCTGGAGTTAAACATATGTATAAATCTAGCTGTGGTGGTGCCGAATACATCCACTAGCTTGTATGACTTAGGATTATTCGGAGCTCTAATTCTGTTTGCAGGCTTGCTGCTCATAAGAAGAAGAGGCAGCGAGTTGCAATAATCCCAGCCATGATTTCCTTCGTGATTTCAGGTAATGGGATACAGCATTGTTTCCCTTCTGCTTTCCCCCTCCCTTGGGAAGCAGGAGGGCTTTTTTTGCTTAAGATGCCGGTTTGGTCTAAACAATGCTTACGGCCGACAATATCGCTGAGAATTTAGATCTTGTTGCTTTTTCCGCTTTCTAGCGTTAGGCATCCTGGGGGTATGAGAAGCTCCCAAAAGGAGCTCACAAACAGATTGACAACAAGGAATAAAGAAGATATGATACTAGCATGATTAATACTAAGTAAATAGATAGGAATTATACAGTTTCTTTTATGTCACAAGTAGGGCGATCCAACGCCAAGCAGGATACATATGGTTTTGTACGAAGAAATTAAGATTTAATGGGTTAAAATTGTCTCGCCTGAGGTCGGTTTCTTGGGAAATAACGAACATTTTTATATATTAATTGACTATTATTCGTGTTTTGTATACGATGATAGAGGATTAAATAGAGGGGGAGAAACTTAGATGAAGAAAACATTTTTAGTACTGATTACATTGATTCTGTTCCTGGCTGGCTGTGCGGGAGGAGGGAAAGACAATAATAACCCGTCGGGCGGTTCAGCGAACAGCGATGGGGACAAGCCGGCAGACAAGAAGGTTGCCATGGTCCTTCCGGAAAAAATAGGAGTCAATCCGTTTTTTCAATTGATGGAAGAGGGGCTGCAGAAAGCCGGACAAGAGTTCAATGTGAAGGTTAAAACGATAGAATCTGCAGATCTGAATGCATTCGAGCAAAACATGCGTGCAGCCATCGCGGATAAATACGATCTGATTATAACCGCTACTTTCCAGGCGGAGGATGCTTTGAAGAAGCTGGCTGCCGAGAACCCGAATCAGGCGTTTGCGGTTGTCGATACTGTCGTAGATTTGCCGAACGTTCGCAGCGTAGTGTTCCGTGAATATGAATCTTCCTACTTGCTGGGGGCTCTGGTAGGTTTAATTACAGAGAAGAATACGGTAGGAATGGTAGCGGCGGATGACATCCCCATGATCAAGAAGTGGACCGTGCCGTTCGAGCAGGGCTTGAAATCTACTAATCCGGATGCCAAATTCCTGGTGAACTACGTTGGAAACTTCAACGATCCTGCCAGGGCCAAAGAATTGGCTTTGCTGCAATTTTCTCAAGGAGCGGACTTCATTGTAGGAGCTGCCGCCGTTGGCGATCTCGGGGTATTCGAGGCGGCGAAGGAGAAGGGCTTCTATACTTCCGGCCAGGATATGGACCATACCGGCAAGGATCCGGAGCATATCATCATGTCGCAAATCAAAGGAACCGATACGGCGACATACGAGACGATTAAAGATTTCGTGAGCGGAGACTTCAAGCTGGGAACGACGGTAGACTACGGATTGAAGGAAAATGGAGTGGGCCTCCCATTCGTTACTCACGAGACCAAGACCGAGCTCAGCCCGTTCATCGGTCAGGAAAATATTGATAAAGTGAAAGCAATTAATGAAGAGATTATTTCCGGCAAGCTGAAAATCGATAATCCGTTGAACTAATCGTCTTTCCGATTGCCCGACCGGCTGCGTACCCGCAGTCGGTCTCCTCATTCTCTGGCGAATGGAGGCAACACATCTGATGCTATTGCAAATGGAGCGAATTACTAAGAAATACGGTAACTTTACAGCTAATAGAGACATTGATTTCTCCCTGCAGCCGGGGGAGGTGCATGCTGTCGTCGGTGAGAACGGGGCGGGTAAGACGACACTGATGCGCATTCTGTACGGGATGGAGAAGCCTGCCTCCGGGACCATCCGGCTTCGCGGCCAAGAGGTGGTGTTTCACAATCCCTTGGAAGCGATTCGCGGCGGGATAGGGATGGTGCATCAGCATTTTATGCTGTTTCCTTCTTTTACCGTAGCGGAAAATATCGTTGCCGGAGGAGAGCCGGGCAGAGGTCCCTGGTTCAACCGCAAGCAGGCCGTCTCTCAGGTTAAGCAGCTAGGGGAGAAGTATGGCATGCCCGTGAATCCCGAGCAGCGCACCGCAGATTGCTCGGTTGGCATGCAGCAGCGCATCGAGATTTTAAAAGTACTGTACCAGGGTGCGGAAATTATTATATTGGATGAACCGACTGCCGTTCTTACACCGCTCGAAGTGAAAGAACTGCTGAAGGCCATTCAGCGGCTGGCGTCTCAAGGCAAGAGCATCATTCTGATCACTCACAAGCTTCATGAGGTGATGGAAGTCGCCGATCGAATAACGGTGCTTCGCAACGGACAGGTAACGGGGGTTCTGAATGCCGCAGATACGAACATTGAAGAAGTGTCCCGGCTGATGGTCGGCCGCGAGCTGGCTGAGAGGGTCAAGAGCAAGCCGCGGCCGGGTGAGGTCGTTCTCGACGTCAAGGATTTGACCGTGCTCGGGGATGGCAAGCCACTTCTTGATAAGGTCAGCTTTCAGGTAAGAGCCGGGGAGATCGTCGGAATTGCCGGGGTATCCGGCAACGGACAATCCGAGCTGCTTCAAGCGCTAAGCGGACTGCGCCGCGCGGATTCGGGTCAGATCCGGCTGCTCGAAGCGGATGTCCGTCAAGCATCGCCCGGCGAGGTACGGCAAGCCGGGTTGGCGCATATCCCCGAGGACCGGTATATGTGGGGGGCGGCCAGGGAGGCTTCTGTTGTTGAAAATGCGATGATGGGCCATCAGGACCGGCTGCACAAGTCCGGCTGGCTGCATAGACAGAAGATTTCCGCGATGGTTCGCGATTGGGTGGAGCGGTTTTCCATCAAAACTTCCTCGTTGGACGAGAAGGCACAGAATCTGTCCGGCGGTAATTTGCAGAAACTGATCGTGGCGCGGGAGCTGGCGCAGAACACCCCTTTTCTTATAGCGGCGGAGCCTACGCGGGGTGTAGATATCGGGGCCATGGAATTCATCCATGATCAACTGCTTCGCAAACGGGAAGACAGAGGAGCCATCCTGCTTGTTTCCTCGGAATTATCCGAAATTATGACATTGGCAGACCGGATTCTCGTTATGTTCGAGGGCCGTATCGTTGGCGAAGTAAGCGGCGAAGAGGCCGGCGAGGAGCGGATCGGTTTGTTGATGGCGGGGGGAGAAAGAACGTCATGAGCAATTGGCTAAAGAACGCATCATCTCTCCTTCATCCATTGATGGCGCTGGCTGCCGGCTTGGCCGTGGGAGCGGTAGCTATTCTGCTGGTGGGGGAATCCGTCATAAACACCTATGCAGAGATGTGGAAGGGCGCCTTCGGCAGCTTCTATTACTTGACCAATACGCTAGCCCGTGCTATTCCGATTCTGCTGATCGGCGTCGGGCTTTCTCTGGCGTTTCGTGCCGGATTTTTCAATCTGGGGGCCGAGGGCCAGATGGTGCTGGGGGGAATCACCGCAGCGCTCACTGCTCTTTATTTGCCCGGCCCGGGCTGGCTGCGGCTTATTGCCGCTCTGGTTGCGGGAATCCTGGCGGGAGGCGTCTGGGGAGCCATCGCCGGGTGGCTGGATGACCGGTTCAAAATCAACCTGATCATCTCTACACTCCTGATGAATTACATGGCGACTTATTTCGCTTCTTACCTGGTCAGCAGTCCTTTCAAGGATACGACCGGCTCGGCGGCGCTGCCGCAGACACCGATGATCGAGCCTTCGGCCTGGCTGCCCAAGCTGTTTCCCGGGTCGAGTCTCCACGCCGGAATCTTCCTGGCTGTAGCGGCCGCCATCCTGATTCATCTGCTCGTCAAATATTCTGTCTTCGGATATGAGGTCAACATGATCGGGCGTAATCCGTTATTCGCCTCTTACGGCGGTGTCCGCAGAGGTCCGATGATGCTGGCCGGGCTGTTTATCAGCGGCGGCCTGGCTGGGCTCGCGGGCTCCGTGGAAGTGCTGGGCATGCAGTACCGATACCTGGACGGTGCCCTAATTACGCCCAACTATGCCTGGACCGGACTGATGGCTGCTCTGATCGCCGGCTCCAACCCTATCGGTGCGGCACTGGCTTCCTTGCTGCTGGCAGCCCTGCAGACGGGGGCCATGGGTGTGGAGAGAAACACAGAGGTGCCTCTGGAAATTGCCAGCGTCATCCAAGCGGCGATCGTGCTGTTCGTGTCGGCCAAATTCGGACTTGCCTTATTCAAACGGAGAAAGGAGCGGAAAGCCAATGGATCAGCTGTTTGACCTTTCTCTATTGAATTCGATGATCCGCATGGTGACCCCGATTTTGCTCGCCGCTCTGGGAGGCATGCTGTGCGCAAGGGCCGGCCTGTTCAATGTCGGTCTGGAAGGCTTTGTGCTGGTGGGGGCATTCTCGGCCATCGTCGGCAACCATTATCTGGGGAACGTCTGGTTGGCCGTATTATTCGCCGTTGTATGCGTCGTCATGTATTCCTTGTTGTTTGCCTATACCAGCATCCATTTGAAGGCCAACGAAATTGTGGTCGGAATCTCGCTCAATTTTCTCGCTCTTGGTCTAACGACCTTCTGCTTGCGAACTATATTTCATGTAAAAGGCGCTTATCGCGATAACGAGATGATCGGGCTTCCCAAATGGGACATTCCCATCATCAGCGACATACCTGTAGTCGGGAACATTGTTGGAGGCCATTCTCCGCTCGTGTTCCTGACGTTCCTCTTCGTTATCCTGCTGCATCTGTTCTTCCGGAAGACGGTGTCCGGCTTCAGACTGCTTGCGGTGGGAGAGAACCCGGTCGCTGCCCGGAGCATGGGGATGAGCGTACCGCGTTATCAGTATTCCGCAGTCATTATGTGCGGAGTGCTGTGCGGTCTCGCCGGAGCGCAGCTGTCGCTCGGCCAATTGACGATGTTCGCCGAAGGAATGACCGCAGGACGCGGATTTATCGCACTCGTGGCGATGATGCTGGGCCAGTCCCATCCGCTAGGGGTCATGCTGGCCAGTCTCTTCTTCGGATTGATGGATGCTTTAAGCATTCGCCTGCAAGGATTTTCGCTGCCGACGCAGTTTACATCCATGATCCCTTACGCAGTTACTTTCGCGGCTCTCTTCTTCTTCAAGGGGAAGAAGGGGCTCGGCGATGCCGGGAAGTCAGGCGGAAGCTCCCGATAGCGGAGGAAGGACGGCAACCGCCGAACGGCAATATCAGTTTGAGGAGGAACGACCTATGTATCTGCCTATTTTGCAAATTCATTCGGAGGACATGCCTCCTTATGCCATCGTATGCGGTGATCCGCGCCGGGCCAAGGCGATAGCGGATAAGCTTCAGAATGCCAAGGAATTGGCTTTCGCCCGAGAATATCGCACCTTAGTCGGGGAATATAATGGCGTCCGGCTGGCCGTCGTCAGCCACGGAGTCGGTTCACCCGGAGCCGCAGTCTGCTTCGAAGAGCTTATCCGCGCAGGGGTTAAGACCTTGATCCGCGTCGGAACATGCGGCTCATATCATGCGGATATTCCTGCGGGAAGTCTGGTCATCAGCTTCGCTGCGGCGAGAGAAGAGGGATTGACCAAGCAGCTTGTACCTTCCGGGTTCCCGGCGGTGGCGGACCCCGGGATCATTGCGGCGCTGGAGGCAGCCGCGGCGGAGGTCCCGGGAAGCGGCGTAGTGCGCACGGGCATTACGGTTTGCTATGACGCTTTCTTCACCGGGGTGGAGGAGCTGCCGCATCGGAAGTACAAGCAAGCGGGCATCCTCGCCGTGGAGATGGAGATCGCGGCGTTATATGTGGTTTCCTCTCTGCGCGGAGCACGGGCCGGCGCCATTCTGGCGGTGGACGGCTTCGCTGATGAAGATTTGTCGGAAGTGTACGATCCCCATACCGATGCCGTGGCGCAAGCGGTAGAACGGGAAATCGGGATTGCGCTGGAAGCTATTGCCCGTTTGGCCCGGAGCGAATGAGCCGAGCCCATCTGTGGAAGCAAGCCGGATTAAGCCGACCCAGCAGAGCGGGTAAGAGGCAAGGTAAGGGCAGGCTATAAAATGAAGCGAAGCTTGGCCTGATATTCCAATAGAAAAAGACATGATCTATATTGAACGGTTAGCAACGCGCGCGGAAAACCGCGCGCGTTGCGGCGTTGTGTACGGAGCTCCAGCGTCTGCGCGGAGGAAGAAGCAGGCATTGGAGCCGCTCTTCCTTGGCCGGACCGGTCTTAACTATCGTTCTCCTCAAGGATCTAAAGGACAAAAAACAGGTTCTCAGGAGTGGGGGCGACCGTTTGCAAAAGCTGCCCATTCTGCCCCGGTTGTGATGCAACCTCGGGCTGTCCCGCAATGGGAGTTCCTCCGCCGTTGCCGCCGTTGCCGCCGTTGCCGCCACTGGCGCCCCCGCCGCCGCCAACGGTGATTATGCCGGTAACCCCGGGCGAGTTAGTCCCTCCCATGCCGCCATTCAGTTGGATCGTTCCTGTCACAATGGGCGGACTTGGGGAAATAAGGTGGACAATCCCTCCGCCTCCGCCTCCACCGCCGCCTTCGCCATCTCCGCCGTTGCCATTCCAGCCATCGGCTCCATTTCCACCGCTCACGCTTAGCGTTCCTTCAACGGTGATACCCCCTTTGGCCAGGATTACAATTACACCGCCTGCTCCTCCGCCGCTTCCAACAATGCCTCTTCCGGGAATTTGCGGATTCGTTCCGTCGCTGCCGTTGGCTGTAATAACGGCTCCGCCGGCAATAAGAACTGGGCCTTTGGCCAGCAGAATCAAGCCGCCTCCGCCTTCTCCGCCGCTCCCCTGAAGCACCCGGCTTCCTGCACCGCCGGCAGCGGCCTCGGGAATTACCTGAGCAGCCTGCAGGGAAGCAAGCCCGATTCCGCCGTTATACGGTCCTGCGTCCGCAACCGATATGCCGAAGTTCGGGGTTCCGTTGCCTGAGTCCGCGGCCCCCGTAAGGACTTGAACCGCACCGGTAACCATAATATCTCCCGTCGACTGCAGCGTGATGCCGCTAGGAAGAATGAGAGTCCCGGCAATTTCAATTCTGGAATATTGCAGGTTCAACCCTGCGGGCAGCGCAGCAAGTCCGCCGGGGGTGCTCAGGTCCAGCACTTGTCCGCTGGCGACAAGAAGCTCTCCGGCAGAGCCGTCCCCGTAAATGGCAAGCGCCCCGTCGGCTCCCTGTGGCCCGGGTGCACCTATTGGCCCCTGTGGCCCAGGAAAGCCTTGAGGCCCCCGAAGACCTCGGCGCCCTCGTAAACCCCGCAGCCCCCGGAGTTTTCTAAGCCTGATCATTTTCAGCTTAAGAGGCTGGCATCTTAATTTCTTTGTCCTTGCTTTAACGGGAAATCTTCCTCGAGACGCGGCTTTCCTTCGGCAAACCAGGTTCTTTTTGCAGCACAACATATGACCATAACCTCCTCCCGCTATTTGACTCAGTGTATGCGCCGAAAGCAGACAAGAAGTGGTCACGTGACTATGAAGCAGCCTATTTACACCGAATTATGATCAGGGCCGGGGCGGGAATATTCCCTGCAAGGCAATACAGTAATTGAGCACAAGAAAAGGCTGCATATTATTGTGCGGCTGATTGCCGCCAACCGCAGCTATCGCGCCCGGACTCATCGGCGAGTTCCCGGATTGGTTATAAGTGAGGCTATCGGCCAATGCCCATGTGCTGTTGGCAGGAAGAACGGTATTAGCGGCCTCCGAGCTTCCAACCGCTTGGTGGGTATGGCTTGGCATTTCAGCAATAGTAAGAGTATGCAGCTCTTCTCCTCCGGCCTGGCCAATTTCATCCGTTGTTCTTCGATGGATGGCCACTCTGCGTCTCAAATCGGGCAGTGCAAAATGGGTGGTCCCATTACCGCCATACATGAATCCCAGCAGGGAAAACAAAGGCTGGTTTTGGTTGATCGGCAGCAACTGACCGTCACAGAATGCCCATCCTACCGGTGCATAGTTAAAAGCAAACAATCGAATTTCGCCTAAAAATGGATCGGCCATCTAAGTTCCTCCTATTCATGTTGATTTCCACACCATTCCATAACGGCGTAAGGTTCCTGATTCTCTACCGGATAAAAACCTAAGCGTTCGTACAAAGAGATGGCGGGATTGGAACGGATGACTTGTAGCCGAACAGGCTTCCCATGCGTTTCGGCTCTCTTCTGCAGCTCTTTCAAGAAAGCGGTACCGATCCCGGCATTTCGATACTCCGGCAGAAGGGAAATATCGATCAGTCGTATCTCTTGAGGTGATTCGTCCAAGATGATTCTCCCTATCCTTACGCCTTGCTTGTAGAGAATGCTGTATTGGGCCCAAGGATACTGAAGCCTATAGGACCGCTGCTGCAGATCAAACTGCATGCGCAAGAACCCGTCCCGTTCCTCGTCCCCCCAACCCCAGGCAGTTACTTCTTCATGACGTGTACTGCGGTACACTTCGTAGAGAAATGCTTCGTCTTCCGTCGTGGCATCAACTAACGTCACCATTGACCAGCAACAATCCTTCCCCTGAGATTTGGTATAGTCTATGCGAGCCTATCCATGTGAGGCACAGGATGTCATACGGTGCGGGACAAAAATATCTGACCTTTTTCGTTCTTAAGTAATAGATAAAAATCGTGCTGGGAAGAATAGGAACATCGGATTTTTGCCCATGGAGGCGAGTCAGGAAGAAATGGTGCATTAATTGCGCTATAATAGAAAGAAAGTCGCAAGCAAAGGCAGGTGGTATTATGGCAAATACCCATGTATACACGAGGCGGGAGGAGATCGCTAACGCCGCAATTCACGGCTTCGGGGCCGTGCTCAGCGTGGCTGCTCTCGTTCTGCTGATTGTATTCGCCAGTTTACAAGGAACCGCGCTGCATGTCGTAAGCTTCGTTGTTTACGGAGTGACCATGCTGCTGCTTTACCTGAGCTCAACGCTCGTTCACAGCTTCCCGGAGGGGAAGGTTAAAGATCTGTTCGAAATCTTCGACCATTCGGCCATTTACTTGTTTATCGCCGGCACCTATACCCCGATACTGCTTCATGTCGTGCAGGGGACGCTGGGTTGGGTCTTGTTCGGAGTGATATGGGGCATCGCAGCTTTGGGAGTGCTGTTCAAGTCCTTCTTTACGAAGCAATTTTTGTTTACCTCCACGATTCTCTATATCGCCATGGGATGGCTGATTGTGTTCGCCTGGCAGCCTCTCGTTGCCAATTTAAGCGGAACGGGATTGATTCTGCTCGTTGTCGGAGGTATATTTTATACCGCGGGGACGGTTTTCTACGTTTGGCGGAGCTTCCCTTACCACCATGCGATTTGGCATCTATTCGTACTCGCAGGCTCCATCTTCCACTTCTTCGCTATCCTGCTGCATGTTCTTCCCTAGTACATAAGGCGCTAACCGGTTTCCGATTCCATCCGGTTCGGATTACGGCAGCGCCTTATTTTAAGTTTCACCTATGCCTGTTCTTATATTTCATCGGTAACCGCGCCTGCCCAAAGGACGGCGATATCCGTTTATCCTTGATGGAGAAGCTGGCCGCTGTAAGTCATTCCCGTTTATTCCTCCGATTCCAGAGCATGCACCAGTCGGGGCCAATGGATTTGCAACGGCTTCCGATTCCCCGCTCTGCGAACAATATGCTCCTTCGTCAACTCGTTGAGAAGCGCCGTTACGGTTTCACGGACACTGCCCATCATGGCGGCCAATTCTTGGTGAGTAATGGAGATATCCAATTGAATCCATCCGTCTTCGTCAGGCCGGCGGCCGGTTCCCGTCCAATTCGTTCCAAACTTCTCGGCCATTTTACGCAGCAGATAAAGAAGTCTTCTTCGAACACTGCCATAGGCCATATATTCAAGCAGTTCCTCCACTTCTTTAAGTCGATTGGAGATGATTTCAATAAGCTTCAAGGATAGCTGCGGATGTTCGCGTAAAATTTGTTCCAGCTGAGGCTGCTCCATCTTGCATATCACGCAATCCTCCCAGGCTTGGGCGTACATATTTTCAGAACCTGTGGTAAAAGATCCGAATTCGCCGAACACATGACCTTTTCCCAATAAATCGAGAGTAAGCTCCTTGCCGCTGCCCGATAATTTGTACAAGCGGACGGTGCCGGATTTAATTAGATACAGAATCTTGGAATCCATATGCGGAGAGGCAATGATGGTTCCCTTCTTAACGACGCGGATCGGTGTGACCGGCTCTATTTGTTTCAATTCTTCCAGTTCCAGCTCTTGAAAAAGCTGTATTCTCGATAAATATTTTATCTTGTCCATGGAAAAACCCCTTCAATAGCAGGATCAATGTAGTCTGCACTACTTATTGTTTTGCCTAAACATAGTACCCTTATATACAAGTTGTCGATTAATGGTGTACAACCAAGATTATGCGAAAAACCTCTACGGTTTGATCGTAACGGAACCTAGAGACCTTAACTGCTCCAAAAAGGCCTTTCGCTACCGTTTAACGGACTCAGATGACCTTATTCCGAAGAAATACACGCGAAATTAGTAAGATTCTATGAAATAAGCGCATTTGTTTCCGTTAATTTAAAAAAACAGCTTATTTAGACGAAATAGGGTCTCTCATGTCCGTTACATTTTCAACGATCCTGTGCAAAACCATGGGGCCTTATCGCTAGAACAGTCACTCTATAGTTCGTCTTTTCTATCATTAATCGATAGCCAAATATATTGAGGTTATTCTATAGATTCTATCAAATGGAGGGGACGGGAAGAAATATGGTTATTATTATAGTTCAAGTGATTCTAATCGTTATGTTCGGGATATCGGTTACGATGAAGCTGCTGCGCACACGATCCATGGTTCAGCATTGGAAGGAATATCGTTATCCCATGTGGTTCATGAATGTCGTTGCTTTGTTGGAGTTAGCCGGTGTCATTGGACTCCTGGCAGCTTTCTGGGTTCCGGTCCTCCTGAAAGCTCCCGCTGCTCTCCTGATCATTCTTATGCTGGGGGCTATTCACGCTCATCTGGTCAGGGCCAAACATAAGCCCATTATGGCATTGAATGCTTGTGCCATGCTAATATTATCTATTGTAATTATTGTACTGGAGGGCTCCGCCGGAATGTAAAATAGTGGGAATCCCGCCGTCCGGCAAACAAATTCGTAACTACAGAAAAGAGGGCTGTTTTTTGTCCAAATTTGAGCAATTGGGAATAGGCGCCGAATGGTGCGCAATATTACGGGCTAATGGAATCGGTCAGCCGACCCCGATTCAGGAGCGGGCCATCCCCGTCCTGCTGTCCGGGAGAGACGTGATCGCCAGGGCCCAGACGGGTACGGGCAAAACGCTTGCCTTCCTGCTTCCCATTCTGCAGCGGTTAAATCCGGAAGCGGAAGGCGTTCAAGCGTTAATCATGACACCGACACGGGAGCTGGCTCTGCAGATAACGAGCGAGGTTAACAAGCTGCTGGTCCATCAGGATCGTTCATCCGTCCTCTGCGTATACGGCGGGCAGGATGTGGAGCGCCAGCTTAGGAAGCTGCAGGGTAATATTTCGATCATCGTTGCCACTCCGGGCAGACTTCTCGATCATTTGCGGAGAGGAACCGTTCAGTTGTCCTCTGTGTCCATGTTCGTTCTGGACGAAGCGGACCAGATGCTGCATATCGGGTTTCTGAACGAGGTGGAGGATATTATCCGGCAGCTTCCCGCCCACCGGCAGACGATGCTCTTCTCCGCGACGATGCCGGAATCCGTCCGGAGGCTGGCCAGCCGCTATATGCGCGAGCCTGTATCGGTGCAGGTAGAGGATCGGCAGATTACGGTGAAAGAAATTCGGCAGTCCGTGGTCGAAACGACGGATCGGGGCAAGCTGGCTGCGCTTCGTCAACTGATCGATCAATACCGGCCTTACCTGGCCATCGTATTCTGCCGGACCAAGCGAAGGGTCAGCAAGCTGAATGCGGAGCTGCAGCAATACGGGTATGCGACGGACGAGCTTCACGGGGATCTGTCCCAGGCCAAAAGGGAGCAAGTCATGGAACGGTTCCGCGAGGCCAAGCTCCAACTGTTAATCGCTACGGATGTCGCTGCAAGGGGACTCGATGTTGAAGGAGTCACACACGTATTCAACTATGACATACCTCCCGATACGGAAAGCTACATTCACCGGATAGGACGGACCGGCAGGGCCGGCGGGCAGGGAGTGGCCGTAACGCTGGTGACTCCCAAGGATCGGGCGGCTTTGTTGGCTATAGAACGGGGAGTACGGATGCCGATCCGCAGGACATCACTGGACGCTGCGGAAAGGCAGGAGGGTCGGAATGCTGGCCGGAGCGATAGGAAACCGCAGGCCGGCGGCCAAGAGGACCGGGAGCGGCCGGTAAGCAAGGGACGCTTGCGAAGCGGGCGTCAACGGAAGGACCCGGGCGCGGGCGGAGCGAAAGCAGCCCGGTCTGACGGGCATCCCGGGAAGCGGGCCAAGGCCGATACCGGCTTAAGCCGCAGCCGGAAGCCGGGCTCTTCACGCACCGAGGCAAGGGGCGGCGCAGGTGGCCGTCCGCGTACCGCAGGCAAGAGGGGACGCCGCTAGAGCTTCAGGCGGCGCCCTCTGACAGGAGCGGTCCATCCACGGCCCGTTCCACATCGCTGGCTAGTGGGACAACTCCAGGAGCGGCCCGCCGCATTCCGCTCCTGTAGCAGCGAGCCGCCTAAACGATGCCGGGCTCCAGAAGCTTCGGCAGCAGAGAGGCGGCCGTTATTACCCTTTGGCCGCCTGTCCATACTGGCTCCGGTACTGTCCGGGAGTCATGCCCGTCTGCTTGCGGAAGAACCGGATAAAATTTTGCGGATTGTTATATCTGAGCTTCTGGGCGATGTCTTTAATCGGCATGTCGGTTCCGGTCAACCATTCCTTGGCCATATGGAACCGGTGCATCGATAAATAATCGCTGAAGGACATGTTCGTTTCCTTCTTGAACACGCTGCTTAAATAGAAGGCGTTATAGTGCAAGCGGGACGCGCATTCCTCCAGGGTGAGATCCTTGTCATAATCCTTATGAATCATATCGATAATCTGCTCGGACAGATTATGATATTGAGAATCCCTGCGGTCCCCGAACACCTGGATCAGGGGGCGAATGACGCTCGACAGAAACCAGGCCTCAATTTCCGCGCTGACATAGAGCTGGAGCAGCTCATGGTGCAAAGATCGGCCCTCGGGAACGAATTGCGGCAGCCGGATTCCAGCCTCCTGCACGACGATCAGCAGATCGTTCAACAACCGGAGCAGCGAAATCTGGTATTCATGCGGCGAACGGTCCCGATGGAACACCTCGTTCAACCATTCCCTCAACAGCTCCGAGGCTTTCTCCTCATCCGCCAGTTTAATCGAATCGATCAGCTCGTTCTCAATCTGCCGGGGATACGAATAGATCAGCGTATGTTTCCCCTGGTTAATGTTGGAATACGGAATAATGACCCCTTTGCCCAGCTTCATGCGATGCTTCAGAGCTTCCAAGCCTTCTCTATACGCCCTGGGCGCCTTGGACAGCAGCTTGAACGGAAGGCTCGTTCCAATGCTTACCTCCAGATCCAGGAAAGTATTGATTTTCTGCTGAATCGATTCCGTCATATCGTAAATATAGTTGTTAAACAGATCCAGATCGTTTATCTCGCTGCCAATCAGTGTTACTTGCGTCTGATCTACGATAACCGGCGCCAGTCTGTTCTCGGGCGGAACGATTTCCTCCACTATGTTATTGGCTGCGAACAACAGCAGATCCAGATCCTTCGCTTCATAACGGGTCTGCTCCCACAGATCGATCTGCAGAGTGAGAACGATCATATAATCCCATTCCTTGGCGCAGGCGGAGTAGCCGTACAGGTTCATTTTATCCTCCAGCTCCGCCCGGCTCAGATGCCCTTGATATAATTTGTTGAGGAAAAGGGAGCGCATCTGCAGCAAGCTTTGCGACAGCTCATGCTTCAAATTGGAATTGGACTGAAATAAATCCTCGATATGATCATTGATCATTTGCAGCTCATCCTTCTTCTTGACGGCCATTTCCGGCAGCCGTTCCGATATCGCTTTTATGATCCCACGAATCGGTGTATACATTTTGCGGCTGCCGAGCCAGACGAAGCAGACGGATGTCGCGATGATAGCCAGACAGACGTAGAACGTAAACCAGCCGATCGCCTTGGCCTCCTTCGTAATCTGCTGGATTTCGGTGAAAGAAACATAGATCCAGCCGTTGAAATCCGACTGTACGTAGGTTACCGTAAATTCTCCGCTGCCTGCAGCGGTCTTGAATTGCCCCACCTTGTTATCAAAAAAGTCCAGATCCTCGGGCTCAATCTGTTGGGTGGCGAGAACCGATTGCCCGATCATGGAATGATCCGGATGGATCAGAATGCGGTAGTCACTGTCCAGGATCATCATTTCCCGGGAGCCGGAATTGTCTGATAGAATAGGGGACAAGCTGCAGCTCGGAATGTTGGCTATAGCCAGTCCCCGCTTATCCGAACTGAGATTGGGCAGCTTCTTAATAAGTGTAATAATTTGCCGGCAGTTATAGGATTCGGTGTCGGAAGACCCCAGTCCCTTGTTATCGAGCAGGACCCAATTCGAATTATATGGCAGGGACATGAAGTCAAGCAGCGTCTTCTGTTCCGGATACTCCTGCAGCTTGTACAGTCCCTGGTTGTTAATCACCCACTGATCGGCTGTGTTAACCAGAAGGATATCGGTGACCTTCGTATCGAAGGACTGCAGATGGCTGAGCTCCTTCCTCAGGCTATTGTATAGTTGAAAGTCGTAGAACGTAATAGGGCGGTAAAGCGCCTCCTGAACCAGAGTCGAGTTGATGACGTGATTCAGCGATTGATCCAATGTTTTAAGAATTTGCTCCATATTGCCGTTCATTTGCTTCATAAGCTGAATGTTGCTCTCGTTAACCTGCTGTTGAATGGAGTCGGCAGATTTGATGTATGAGAAGAAGCCGAGGAACAGAACGGGAATAATACATAACGCGCAGCCGAAAATAACCATTTTTGTATATAAGCTGTATTTGCTCAATGAAATCTTCTCCTGCCGTTCAAGTAGTATCCTCATTCTAGGTGAAAACGCAAACATTGGGCAATAATCATTTTTGGGAAAATAATCATTGGATTAGATTTCGATAATCCGGACTCGGTTCCTGAATAATCAGCAGATCATTTCCCCGGAACCTGTCCATTCGCTCCGGTGTAAAAGCCAATCTTATCGTATGAAGCCCCGATTGCCCCTTCTATCCGGCCTCTTCTCATACTCCCCCTTATGGCCCCTCCACTCAACCATTAACAGATAGGATCTTATTCGGGGATTATGTACGTAATTGCCGGTTTTCGTTATGGTTAAGACAGCAAGGACCCATCGTAAAAATTTATGTACAAGGAGGTCACATGAATTGGGAAAGAATGCAGCAGTCTGGAAATATGGAAACGGTTTAATCGCTGCGGCTGCAGCCGTATCTTTGTTGGCGGGCTGCGGTGCCGGCGGAGGGCAGCAAGCGGGGGATAAGGAACCCGCGCAGCAGCAGGGTAGTGCCCCGAAAGGCCCCGTTAAGATCAGTATGATGGCGAATCTGCATACCCCTGAGGTCCCGTCCGACCTGATTGAAAAAATGGTCGAGGAGAAGACCAATACAGAACTGGACATTCAGTGGGTGCCGGACGGCAGCTATGAAGAGAAGCTGAACGCTTCCTTCGCCACCGGTACGCTGCCCCAAGCCGTATATATGAAGAATCAGAGCACTTTGATTCTGTTCAAGGACGCGATTCGGGACGGACAATTCTGGGAGATCGGTCCGCTGCTCAAGGATTATCCGAATCTGAGCAAATTGAATCCGGCCGTCCTGCACAATACTTCGGTAGATGGCAAAATCTATGCGCTCTACCAGGAGAGGCCTCTATCGCGGCAAGGGATCATCTATCGGAAGGATTGGGCGGATAAGCTGGGTCTGAGCGAGCCTAAGAACACCGACGAGCTGTACCAAATGCTGAAGAGCTTCACCGAAGGCGATCCTAACGGAAGCGGGAAGAAGGATACGATCGGACTGACAGACCGCAGTGATTTGATCTACGGTGCCTTCAAGACGGTCAGCTCTTACTTCGGAACGCCGAATAACTGGGGCGAAGAGGACGGGAAGCTCATTCCGGAGTTTATGCATCCCGGGTATATGGAGACGATGAAATTTTTCAAGAAGCTTCATCAGGAAGGGCTGATTAATCAGGATTTCCCTGTTACGAGCAAGACGGATCAGCAGAATCTGTTTATTACCGGTGTGGCCGGAATGTACATCGGAGCTATGGGAGATGTCGTCAGTCTGCATCAGAAAATGGTAGACATCAATCCCGACATTGAGCTGGAGGTGCATAACCGGGTGGAAGGACCGGACGGGAAGTTAGGCGTCTGGGCCATCCCCGGCTACGGATCGGCTGTCCTGTTCCCGAAATCTTCCGTGAAGACAGAGGAGGATTTAAGGAATATCCTGGACTTTTATGACAAGCTGATGGCCCCGGAGCTGACCAACCTGATTTATTACGGGGTGGAGGGCACGCACTATAACGTAGTGGAAGGGAAGGCGTCCGTCGTGGACGACACCAAGCTGACCGACCGCGAAGTGAAGCCGTATCAGGCAATCATGATCGGCGGCCCGAGCACGATTGACATGCTGGAGGGCTACTTCAAGCTGCCGGTCAAGGCGAAAGCGGAAGAGCTGACCGTCGATAACGAAAACTTCCTGATTCACGATCCGGCCGCTCCTCTCGATTCACCGACCTATACCGAGAGAGGAGTCCGTCTGCAGGAAATCATCAAGGATGCCACTTATAACTTCATCCTGGGCAAATTGGATGAGGCCGGTTTCCAGGGCGAGGTGGACCGATGGCTCAAGGAAGGCGGCAATCAGATTATAGAAGAGTTTAATGCATCTTATCAGATGGCCAAAAGCAACGGGTGATTTCTCCAAGAGGGGAGGATCGGCCCGATAGGCCAAAAACAAACATATGAATGGAATTTTAATTGAATGAGTTCTAAACAGGCTGTTGGAGAATTCGACAGCCTGTCCATCTTCTGGTTACGGGAAAGGAAGAATCGGTCATGAGCGAAGCAGCGGTGCAGAACGTCAAGACATCGAAGCCGGCGGCCAAGTCGGGCCTCATGAGGAGAATAGTCAAAAACCGTGCGATCTACCTGATGATTTTGCCGGGTTTAATCTATTTCGTTATTTTTAAATATATTCCCATGGGCGGATTGGTCATTGCTTTCCAGGACTACAAGCCCTACCTTGGGATGACCGGCAGTCCGTGGGTCGGTTTCAAGCATTTTGAACGGCTGTTTGCCGAGCCGATGTTTTTTACCATTTTGAAAAATACGCTGGTCTTGTTTTTGTTGAACCTGCTGATTTATTTTCCGGTACCGATTCTGCTGGCACTGATGCTCAATGAAGTCCGGCTCAATGCCTATAAGCGGTTCGTCCAGACATTGATTTATATTCCCCATTTCATGTCGTGGGTCATCATTGTAGCTATTACCTTCGTTATGCTGTCGGTGGACCGGGGAATTATTAACGAAATCTTCGCCATGCTCGGCTATGAGAAAATCAATTTTCTTATGAGCAGCGGCTGGTTCAGGCCTCTTTATATTTTGCAGGTCATATGGCGTGAGGCCGGCTGGGGGACCATCATCTATTTGGCAGCCATGGCTGCTATCGATCCCCAATTATATGAGGCGGCCCGAATGGACGGAGCCAACCGTTTTCGGCAAATTTGGCATATTACCCTGCCTTCGATCCGCAGCGTCATCGTCGTCCTGCTGATTCTCAAGATCGGGGATGTGCTGGAGCTCGGATTCGAGCATGTCTATCTGCTCCTGAATTCGATGAACCGGGAGGTTGCGGAAATTTTCGATACGTTCGTATATACGGCCGGTTTAAAGCAGGGGCAGTACAGCTTCAGCACGGCGGTAGGCTTCTTCAAATCGTTCGTCGGATTGATCTTGGTCGTCCTGGCGAATTGGCTGGCCAAAAAAGTAGGTGAGGAAGGAATTTTCTGAAGATTCGAAAGGATGGGGCTGTCGTTTAAGTCGAGACGAAGCCGCATTTCCTTGATTCTAAAGCATATGGAGGATTGGACGTCATGCTTCAAGACAAATCGTGGGCCAGCCGGCTGTTCGATGCCGTCAACTACACGCTTCTGTTTATCATTGCGATGATTACGGTTATCCCTTTCTTGCATGTCATCGCCGGTTCATTCACTACGGTGCAGGAGCTGGCGCAGAAACGCTTCGTGCTGTTTCCGACCGTATTCTCGCTTGATGCTTACCGCTACATCTTCTCGACGAACGTGCTAGTCAAGGCTTTGGGAGTATCTGTCGGCGTCACCTTGTTCGGGACGCTGTTAAGCATGTTCCTGACATCCCTGATGGCCTACGGACTGGCCAGACGGAATCTGGACGGGCGCAATCTGATCATGTTCCTGGTCGTCTTCACGATGCTGTTTAACGGCGGGATGATTCCCACTTTCCTGATTGTCAAAGGAATGGGGCTGATCGATTCTTATTTGGCCCTGATCATACCGAGTGCCATCAACGCGTTTAACCTGATCATCATGCGGAATTTCTTCCAGAACCTGCCGGATGGTCTGGAGGAATCCGCGAGGATAGACGGCTGCAGCGACTGGGGGATTCTGTTCCGCATCGTGATTCCCTTATCCATGCCGGCTATCGCGACCATTTCGCTGTTCTACGCGGTCACTTATTGGAACACCTACATGACGGCGATTCTCTACCTGAATGATGCCGCGAAATGGCCTGTACAAATCATTCTGCGGCAAATCGTCATTCTCGCCAGCGGAATATCCGCGGATACATCCGGCTTCGATGACGGCTTCATCGCCCCTCCGGAGCAAACGGTCAAGATGGCCGTAATCGTCGTCGCCACCCTGCCGGTGCTTCTCGTTTATCCGTTTCTGCAGAAGCATTTTGCCAAGGGGGCGCTGTTGGGATCGATTAAAGGCTAGAACGTGCATCTAAGCAGACAATAGAGGAGTGTAGTTTTACTATGAACAAGCTTGATCCAAACGTAACGCGTACGGATTATTCTCCCATTCAGTGGGCCGGGGCGGCCTGTGACGCCTTGATGGCGGCTTATCGCCCGGAACGGCTTCCTCCGGAGAATCGCTGGCATTACCACCAGGGTGTGTTCCTGTACGGAATGCTCCAGGTGTGGCGGCAAACCGGAGAGGAAATCTATTTGACCTATCCTAAGGAATATGTGGATCGACTGATCGATGAGGAAGGCAATTTCTACTTCGCGAGAGATGAATTGGACGCCATCATGCCGGGCTTGCTGCTCTTCACGCTGGATGAGCGGTACGGCGAAGCCAGATACCGGATAGCCGCCGACAAGCTCAGGCAATTGTTCACGACGCTCAACCGGACCTCCGAAGGAGGGATCTGGCACAAGGATAAGTATCCTTACCAGATGTGGCTGGACGGGCTCTATATGGGCGGCGTGTTTGCGTTAAAATATGCCGCGCAATACGGGGATGATACGCTAATCGATTTGACGCTTCATCAGGAGAAGCTGATGCGTAAGTATATGAAAGATGAAAGGAGCGGGCTGCTGTACCATGCCTGGGACGAGAAGAGAAGCTTTCCCTGGGCCGACCCCGTAACCGGATGTTCTCCGGAGTTCTGGAGCCGGTCTCTGGGCTGGTACGGGATGGCGCTGGCCGACTTCCTGGATCTCGTTCCCGCGTCCCATCCGGGGCGTGCAGAGCTTGAAGCGGCTTTAAGCTCCTTCGTAAGCGCCATAACCCGATATCAGGACCGGGAAAGCGGGCTCTGGTTCCAGGTGGTGGACAAAGGGCAGCTTCCCGATAATTGGCTGGAGACGTCAGGCACCAGTCTGTTCGTCTATACGATCGCCAAAGCGATCAAGCACGGCTGCGCAGGCAGGGAGCAGCTGCAGTCGGCATGGACCGGCTATGAAGGGCTGCTGAACAGGCTGCGGTTTAACGATCAGGGTCATGTGATCATTCCCGATATTTGCATAGGAACCTCCGCAGGCGACTATGCCAACTATGTGACCCGTCCGGTACAGGACAATGACCTGCACGGGGTCGGCGCGTTTATTCTGGCTTGTACGGAGATGGAGAGTCTGGATAGGCCTTGAAAAGCCCTGAAAAGCCTTGAAAAGCCTTGAAAAGCCTTGAAAAGCCTTGAAAAGCCTTGAAAAGCCTTGAAAAGCCTTGAAAAGCCCAAGGTGGCAGGATGGTACAGGACGGAAGCCGCCTTTCTTGCGAAACATAGCAACGTTATTGGGGGGAGATGAAGCTCCCCTTACCAACGGAACATCGAAATCGCTGTTCAGCCCCATGGCCGTTCCATTTCTAACGAAACATAGAAACGCTATTTGCCCCAAAAGAGCTTTCCCCGTTTTCTAACGAAACTACCGATCGCTATTCGCCAAAATAGAAGGTTATGGAGCAGTATTTCACCCTAATAACGTTTTTGAGTTTCGTTAAATTTTGAAAAGTACCGTTTTTGACGGAATAGCGGTCCATAAGAGGCTGTCGATTCATTGTTGGAAAGGCGTTTAACAGGATGTTGCACTAGTGAAAAATCCAACAGTGAAAACGTAACGGATCTGAAAGACCCTATTTCGTCAAAATAAGCCGTTATTTTAGACTAACGGACCTAGACGCCCTTATTTCATTGAAATCCTCATACTTTCGCCTGCATTCTTTGGAATAAGGTCATCCGATTCCGTTAAAATGACCGAAAGGCCCTTTTGGAGCGAATAAGGTCTCTGGGGTCCGTTAAAACCAAACCGTGCAGGATTTTCGCATGATCTTTGGTTGAACAGCATTAATCGACAGTCTCCATAAGTTCGTTAGCGAGCCTGAATCCGGCTAATCCTTTCTGCGTCGTGCTTGTCAAATGTAAGCCTTGGGGGCTTCCCCACGCAAACGGCCAGGGAGAATACAGCGAGTGTTAGTGGGAATTTACCCACTAGCCTCGCTTTTTTTCTTTCGTGGTTTGTTGGCTAAGCCTCTCAATCGGTTTGAAACTAATTTTAAGATACTCCGCCCGGATGTTAAGAAAAAAATGGATGTCCAGGGGTAGCAGAAGAGGCTGTAGAATGTTATGTTTCATAAGAGGAGCCCGAATCCATTCTTTAGCGTAACAAGGCTTACGATGATCCGGAACTGTCTCTTATACGGGCTGAAAATGAAAACTAAGATTTATACCTTATATTAACAGGGAGAAGGTGTGGGTTATTCTACTATTATTAATCATAAGCCTCTTTTTGATCTCCTGCCTGGTTACCGGCTTGCCTGTGCTATTAATCTGGATATCGAAAAATGCCATTTTGCGCTGGACCGGGTTTCTTATATTGCTGGCGATAGGGTATGCCGGGTTTTCCATTATGTCCCGTATGACCTTGTCCGCATCGAGCCGATTATCGAACGGGAATCCGGCCCTTCTTTTTCTCATGCTTCTTTTCGTTCCCTTACTGACACTGGCTGTTGTCGTTGCTTATCATAGCTATCGCTTTCTTCAAACTCGACATAGGCTGCCAATGACCTGCGGCTTTATCATCTTATTGCTGGTTTCGATAACCTTCTTATGGTTGAGGCTTCGCGCCCGTGGAATTCATTACGTAAATGATCATCTGGGCGGATTACCTTCCAATCCCGCATCCGTTATCTTTAACAAAGGATGGTTTAATGAATATACCTACAACTTGTTTTTTAACGGCTATTCCTATATTCTTTGTATTTGCATTTTCCTGTTGGTCGGTAGTTTAATGGCGGTATTGCGGGTATTGAATCGAAACCTTAATGGTCACGCCGCAAAATGATATAGTAAGCTTTTGGGTAAATTAGGATAAAGCTTCAATTTTATTTTATTACGGGAGTCGTAGTCTATGGAGAATTCAACCTCGCTCACATCTTTAATGATCGTTGTGGCCATCGCTTTTCTCGTTCCCATCCTGCTGCATCAGTTGAAGCTGCGGGCGCTGCCCGTTGTGGTTGCGGAGATTGTGGCGGGCCTTGTCATCGGCAAAAGCGGATTCGATCTCGTAACCGAGGATCAATGGCTCAGTTTGTTGTCGCTCTTAGGTTTTATCTATTTAATGTTTCTTAGCGGAGTCGAAATCGATTTCTCTTCTTTTCGCAAGACGGGAGGCCGCGGCAAGGAGCCCAATCCGCTGGTCATCTCCATTCTGATCTTTGTTCTTATTCTACTGCTGTCTTACGGCTTGTCTTACGGACTTATGCTGCTGGGCTTTGTTACGGAGCCTTATTTGATGACGCTCATTATCGCTACAATTTCTCTTGGTGTTGTCATGCCGGTGCTGAAGGAGAAGAAAATGATGGATACGGGCCTGGGCCAAACGGTTCTGCTCGTGACGGTCATTTCCGACTTCGTGACGATGATCCTGCTTGCCGTTTATTTGAGCGCACTGGCTCACGATGTGACGAAAATGCTGCTTCTGCTTCTGTTCTTCCTGCTTGTCTTCGTATTTTATTTCTTCTTCCGGCGGTTCACGAACAAAGGCTGGTTTGCCATATTGGGCAAAGGAACGGTTCAGTTGGGCACACGCGCTGTGTTTGCGCTGATTTTGCTGTTCGTGGTCATGTCCGAAACGCTGGGTGTAGAAAATATTCTGGGCGCCTTCCTGGCAGGAGTCATCGTTTCGCTGCTGATGCCCAACCGGGAGTTTGCCCACCAGTTGGACACATTCGGGTACGGCTTTCTGATTCCGATCTTCTTCGTAATGGTCGGAGTTAATCTGGACCTGTGGTCCTTATTCGCGGATCCGAGTATTCTCCTGCTCATTCCGCTTCTGATCTTCGCCATCTTTATTTCCAAAATGATCCCGTCCCTGCTGCTGAACATTTGGTATCCGTGGCGCAAAGTACTCGGTTCGGGGCTGCTGATGTCATCCACTCTCAGCCTGGTCATCGCCGCTTCGACGATCGCGCTCGAGATGGGAATCATTGACGAGCATCTCCATGGGGCCCTTATTCTCGTAGCCATCCTGACCTGTCTGCTATTCCCCGTCCTGTTCAATAAAGTGTATCCCAACGAAGCAGATAAGCGGACACGGGTCTCCATTGTCGGAATTAATCACGTAACGATGCCGGTAACCCGGGATTTGATCAAGGAAGGCTATGATATCCGTCTATATACCTCGCAGACCGGCTCGGAGGAAGAACGGAGTAATTGGAACCCGGAAACGGCCGGACAGAGCTTGAAGGTGGAGGAAGTGACCCTGGATAGCCGGGAGCTGGAGGAACGGGGAGTGTATGACACCGATATCATCGTATTCGGAAGCATGGATGATGACGCGAATATCCGCTTGGCGGAGCATGCCGGCAGTCTGGGGCTGGAACGGATTATTGTCAGGGTAGAGGATCCGGAGAAGCAGGAGATGGCGCAGCGCCAGGGAATGGCGGTCTTCTCCACTCTGTATGCCTCGCGAATTTTGCTGAAGGCGCTGATTGAGCATCCGAGCGCGGTGAAGCTGATCACCCAGCAGGATGATTCCTTGCAGGAAATCCGCATGAATAATCCGGCTTACCATAATTCCTTCCTGCGGGACTTGTCTTTCCTCAAGCGGGTGCTGGTCTTAAGAATTTACCGGGGCGAATCGTTCATTATTCCTCATGGCAATACGCAGATTCAAGTCGGGGACAGGCTCCTGGCCAGCGGCGAAGCCGAGCAGATGCACATGGTTAAGAGGCATCTGGAGTAGGTTTACACTGCTTATAACGAAGCAATTTTCATGGAAGCCCGATAATTTGTGAAAGATGCTCATAAATTTCTCAAATTTCAGGATCATTCTGCCGATAATCCTTTAGTAATATAAAAAAGGTTGAAGTAGGTCTGATGTCCTAAAGCCTTGGATAGAAGGGGGCAAGTATTCGGATGAAGTGAGAAACTGTTTCGTTTATAATCCTCCGTTGAACCGTCTGTCTTGCAGCGCCGCATGACAGGGCGCCCGGAAGGCAATTCACAGGCGGGGAAGAGGGGGATATTCTGCATGCGTGCTGGTATGCAGATGGCGCGCCAGAAGCGCATGAGTTCAGAATTTAGTCAGGAGGAGAAGGAGAATGAGTCAACCCGGTAAAGAATTAAGTCCAATCAGAGTGGGGAATGAAATTGTTATCCCGGATAACCCCGTCTCTCACTTTTTGTTCAGCAGTACAAGATCAGCGATAATTTGGCTGGTCATTCGCTTGTATCTCGGATATCAATGGATTAAAGCCGGATGGGGCAAGGTGACCAGCGAGGTCTGGACGGGGCAGAAAGCCGGTACGGCAATCGAGGGCTTTGTCCGAGGGGCGTTGGCCAAGGCGGAGGAAGGAAAAGACGTAACCGGATGGTATGCTTCCTTCCTGCAGGATTTTGTGCTGCCGAATGCGAAAGTATTCTCCTTTATGGTAGCTTATGGAGAGGTGCTTGTAGGCTTGGGACTTATTGTCGGATTGCTGACCGGAATTGCCGCCTTTTTCGGCGGGCTGATGAACGCCGCCTTCTTGTTTGCCGGTACGGTCAGCACCAATCCGTTGTTTTTTATACTGGCGACCTGGCTGGTGCTGGCATGGAAAGTGGCCGGCTGGTACGGAGTGGACCGTTGGGCGCTGCAGTATCTGGGCACCCCTTGGCACCGTAAGTAACACTAGGGTTGTCGGTCAGAATCATCATCATCGTACATAGAAAAACCCGGAGTGCACCGCTGAACGGTCCTCCGGGTTTTTGCTCCTGTTGTTGGTCTAGAACGATTGAGCCGCTTGAGCGGACTGTTCAATCCCCTTCTGAATAAGGTCGGCCGCTTTGTCCGGGAACTGGTTATGCCCTTCGACGATAACTGTAGTGAAGTCAGTAAACCCGAACTGCTGCAGGTTCATTGTTACGAAATTGACAGCCATTTCGTGTGCGGCGGCAGGTCCTTCAGAATAGATTCCGCCTCTGGCGTTCAGAATTGCGGCTTTCCGGCCAGTGACCAGGCCTACAGGCCCTTCCGGCGTGTAACGGAACGTCTGTCCCGCCTGGTTTAAGTAATCGATATAGGTATGCAGAGGGGCGGGAACCGTCTTGTTCCACAACGGGAAAGCGAAGACGACCTTGTCGGCCCGCAGGAACTGGTCCAAATACTTCTGCACCAAATCGGCTGCCTTCTTCTCTTCCGGGCTCAATTCCATGCCGCTTCTCGATTTAAACATCGCATTGATCATTGTGGCATCGTAATAAGGCAGGTTCTCCGCGAACAAATCCAGTTCGATGATTTCATCTTCAGGATGAGATTGACGATAGGATTGCAGGAAGGAATCATAAAGCTTAACGCTGACTGCTTGCTCAGCCGGCCGGTTATTGGCTTTAACGAATAATACGGTAGACATCTTGGTGAAAGCCTCCTTGTAAGTATAAGAAATAGAATAAGAAACTGTATTGGTTACAATTAGGGTTGCAGGTGTTCCGCTAACACTCAACTATCCGTCACCGAATTGGTTACGAATCGGGCAAGAGCAGGGCTAAAGCTTAAGGACCTGCCTCAGCACATCTTCAATCGTGTATCGGGACAGCTTTTCCTTAACAGCGGCCTCCGCTTCCTGCATAATCCCTTCAAGCACCGGAAGCATATTACGGCCTACAACGCAGGTTTCGCTGGGCTGGCTCTTGTGCAGACAGTAGGCTTCGCACCCTTCGATCACATAATAAACATCCAGAAGGGTTATTTGATCCGCCGGACGGGACAGCTTGGTTCCGCCGAGAGCACCCGGCTGGGAGATCACCAGATTACCCCTGGCCAGCCTGCACAGGATGCGGCGTATAACAACCGGATTCGTATTGACGCTTTCCGCCATTTCCTCCGAGGTGACTTGGTCAAATTGACCCCGGGCAATAAAGACCAGCATATGAACAGCGACGGCAAACTGGCTGTTAGAGAACATGCCCCCTCCTCCTTTTGTAACCCAACGAGTTACATTTTAGCATGGAAATCGGTGCAATGTAAAGAAGCCTGAAGGGATGGACAAAGGGGAATTGCAGGGAACGGCCATATACGGGTAACGTTCAATATGGCCGTTTCCCTCGGTCAACGAACGACCGATGCTTATCCGTTCTTCTGCTGCTTAAGCAGATCGCGGATTTCGGTCAGCAGAAGCTCCTCTTTGGACGGAGCAGGCGGCTCCGGTTTCTCTTCCTTGGCTTCCTTGCGCTTTAATTTGTTGAAAGCTTTAATGAAAAGAAAGATGGAGAAAGCCACGATGAAGAAATCAATGATCGTCTGCAGGAAAACGCCGTAATTCAGGGAAGCGTCCCCGAGCGGGTATTGCAGGCTGGACAGATCTACTCCGCCCATGAGCAAACCGATGATCGGCATAATGATATCATTTACCAGGGAAGTCACAATTTTGCCGAAGGCCGCCCCGATAATAACCCCCACCGCCAGATCCATAACATTTCCTTTTAAAGCAAACTTCTTAAACTCTTCCCACATTCAGGTTCACCTGCTTCAGTATGATAGACTCATGGACTAGTATATCAAATGATGAAATAGCTTTTGATAGGACTGTGGTAGGAATGGTCGAAAAATGTCCAAAAAGATCAAAAAGACAAGCGGTCCATCGGAACCGGGATACGTTCATGCGTCGGCATGTGATTTCGATGGTGCGTTCCCAACCGATTTACGGTTTCCAGTACATCCAGGGCAATCGACCGCGCCGCATTAGGCTGCTGCTGCGAATTGATTCTGGAGATGGCGGATTTCACTCTTCTATAGGCGACCGGATCGGACAATAGCTTCCGGATCTGCTCCTGCAGCTCTTCAGCCGATCTGGCCACGAGGGCGGCCCCTCTGTCGTTCAAGTAACGGGCATTTTCCTTCTCCTGGCCCGGAAACGGCTTAAAGATACAGATAGGGACATTCATTTTGATAGCTTCCGATAGAGTAATTCCTCCGGCTTTGGTAATGATGCAGGAGGCCAGCCTCATTAACTCGTGGATCGTTTCCACGTAACCGAGAAGCTTAACCTGCGGCTGGTGCGCGAACCGGGCTTGCAGTTCCTCCTTGAGCTTGCCGTTCTTGCCGCAAACGACCGCAAACTGGACGTTGTCCAATGCAGTCAGGTGCTCCAAGATCGATTTCATGTTCTGCAGGACCCCGTAGGCGCCGGCCATAACAAGTACAACCGGCTTGCCCGGGTCTAAACCATACTGTTCATATAGCTTGCAGGTATCGACCGAGGCATAGAACGATTCCCGGATCGGAATTCCGCTGACCATAATTTGCCGGGGCTGGATCTTCCTCTGAATCATAGCTTCCTTCAGGTCCTTGGTGGCAACATAGAAGCGGTCCGATTTCGAGATCATCCAACGGTTGTGCAGGGCGAAATCGGTCAGGACGGTAAAGGTCGGGATCGCTATCCCCGATTTTCTGCACAGAGGCGAGACCGGAACGTAGGGAAAAGTGCTGATCACCGCATCCGGAAGCAGGCTGCGTATGACCTGCTTGAATTTCTGCCTTCCGAGAGCAAGCAGCGGTTTGGCCAGCCACTTATCATAATTTAGATTTCGGGTAGAATAGTAGCTCCAGCCGTAATAGTCGAAGCCTGCCCGTTGTGAGGGTCCGCTCTTCAAATAAATATATCGGATCAACGAGTTTAACCGGGGGTGGGCCTCATCCAGCAAATCGAGCACATGAACGCTGCGGACACCTTGGGTGTGGAATTCATTCCGCAAAGCGTTGGCTACCTGAATATGGCCGTCACCATAACCGGCGGTCAGGATCAGAATGTTAGGATCGTCATTCATTCGAGCCGTGCTCCTTTCGTTCATGGTGTTAACCGACTACCCTTAGAATACCGGTCAATGATTAACGCCGTTCGCAGCTTTCTTCAAAAATTCGTAAACCATTTGTATAAAGGAAAGCAGGACGGAATTATTTTAGCAGATCGGAAAAACATATGGCTAGTATTTGAAAAAAATTCTTCCGCTTCCAAGGGCTTCAGAAACATAGGCCGTCATTGGAACAGCATGCACATTTTAAAAAATGAGATGGGCCGCCAGAACGACAACCGGAAGCGTAATCAGGGTCCGCTTTATGAAAATAATAAATAAATCCTTCAGTGAAATCGGGATTTTCGAACCGAGCAGCAATCCTCCCACCTCGGACATATAGATGAGCTGCGTAACCGAAATCGCTGCGATAACGAAGCGGGTTAGCTCGCTCTCGATCGGGCCGGCCAGCACCGTCGGCAGGAACATATCGGCAAATCCGACGATCATGGTCTGGGAGGCGGCCTGGGCTTCAGGAACTTGCATAAGCTCAAGCAGAGGCAGGAACGGAAGTCCGAGCCATTTGAAAATAGGGGTATATTCCGCCAAAATCAAGGCCAGCGTTCCAATAGCCATAACTACGGGAACGACCCCGATCCATAGGTCCATAATATTTTTGAGACCTTCGCTTGCAAAGCCTCTCATGCCCGTATTCTCCTTGGCTTTACGGACAGCCTGCGATAACCCCCACCGCCATGGCGTGTAATTCTCGGGGATGGCTTCCTTCTCCGCCGGCCGGTCGGAATCGTAGTAAGTATCCCGTTTCCTGGAAAGCGGGGGAATCCGCGGCATGATAATGGCGGCCACTAATCCGGCAAGACTGACGGTAATATAAAATGGGATAAACAGGTGCTCCAGTTTCACCTGGGCAAGCACAACGAAGCAGAAGGTGATGGAAACGGCCGAGAAGGTCGTTCCGATGACAGCAGCCTCGCGTTTAGTATAGTAACCGGTCTCGTACTGTTTGCTCGTAAGCAGGACGCCGATCGTTCCGTCTCCCAGCCAGGAGGTCAGGCAGTCTATGGAAGAACGCCCGGGCAGAGTAAAGAGGGGTCTCATCACCTTAATCATCAATGCCCCGATGAACTCCAGCAGGCCGAAATTGACCAGCAGCGGCAGCAGCATCCCGGCTAACAAAAATACGACGAACAATAACGGCAGCAGATCAAACAGCAGGACTTGACCGGTATCTTCGGATTGAATCCATTCCGGACCGATATGAAATAAAGTGGCCAGGGCGAACAATACCCCTAGTCCTCTTATGATTAACCAGAAGGGAGGCACGTCAAACAAGCTGGTCCAAAAGGAACTGCGCGCAAGCCAAGCCGGCTTGTGGAGTTTGACGATGACACTTCCTATAAAGCTGACCGCGATCAAGAAGAATGTTAACTGCGGGAGCCAATTCGTCAGAAGGGCCTGCAGTTCTTTGGCCAGTATGGCGATGGGAATGGTGACTTGGCCTTTCCACATGAGCGGGGTCATAAATAATAAAATACCGATGACAGAGGGAATGGCAAATTTCAGGACATCGGTGGTGCTAAAAGTTAGTCTGGCACGCTGCGGTTTCATAATCTCCATCCTTCATTGGTTCTAACTATATGAATGAACCTTATTTTATCCTTATAAATTATAGCGGAAAACAGTAAGGGACGCCTAGGAATATAGTTCCATATAGAAGAAAAATTAATAGACACTTCATACAAATAAGGAAGGATTTGATATACTAAGAGACATTGGTAATAGGATCGGGGGAAAAGGATGCAAACAAATACACGATTAGTCATGGCTTCGCTTATGATTTTAACTTTCCTGACCGCCATTGAAGGAACGGTCGTCAGTACGGCCATGCCCAAGATTGTAAGCGATCTGCAGGGAATACAATTAATGAATTGGGTTTTCTCCATTTATCTGTTGTTATCGGCTATAACCGTTCCTGTCTTTGGCAAGCTGTCTGACTTGTTTGGCCGCAAGCGGATCTTCTTTGCCGGTACTCTTATCTTCCTGTTAGGCTCCGCCTTGTGCGGCATTTCGCAGACGATGGGACAGCTTATTGTATTTCGCGCTGTGCAGGGAATAGGAGCCGGCGCCGTCATACCGATCGCCTCCATTATCATTGGAGATATTTTTCCGGTCGAGCAGAGGTCCAAGATGATCGGATTGTTGGGCATGATGTGGGGAGTGTCCGGGCTGCTCGGACCGTTAGTGGGCGGATTTTTCGTCGATCAGATTTCGTGGCACTGGATATTCTTCTTCAACCTTCCGTTCGGATTAGCCGCGATGCTGATCCTGGCGCTGTCTTTCAAGGAAAAATTCGAGAAGACTACAAAGAATATCGACTATTGGGGAGCGGCGGTCTTCGCGGCATCCATGTTCGCTCTCCTCTACGCCTTGCAGAGAGGCGGGGAAGATCATCAATGGACTTCGCCGACGGTTCTTGTTCTTTTTGCGGCTTTTATTGTATTAATGCTCTTATTCATATACATAGAGTCAAGAGTGAAGGACCCGATGATTCCGCTCAAGCTGTTCCGTGTCCGTGTAATAACGTTAGCCAATATCGTAGCTTTCCTGGTCAGTGCCATTCTGATTGGGGTGACGGTATATCTCCCGATGTGGGTGCAGGGAGTATTGGGATATAGCGCCACCCGTTCTGGGTTTGTGCTGACCCCGATGTCCCTGGTTTGGACGTTCGGTTCCTTCCTGTGCGGAAAGCTGTTGGTTAAGAGAGGGGTTCGTTTCACTTCCCTGGCCGGATACAGTCTGATTCTCATCATTACGCTATGGCTCTCCTTACTGCAGATGGATAGTCCGCAATTTCAGCTGTACCTCATAACCGCCATACAAGGAATGGGGTTCGGTCTGATTTTGACAATGAGCACGGTCAGTGTACAGTCCGCGGTGGATTGGTCGATGCGCGGAGTAGCGACATCCTCCAACGTATTCTTCCGCAGCCTCGGCCAGACGGTCGGCGCTGCACTGCTGGGGACTTATTTCAACGCCAGGCTGATGACGGCCATTAATGAGAAACGTGTGCAAGGGGAAGCGGTGGACCTGGATAGTCTGAATAACTTGATCAATCCCCAGCAGGCAGGGGATATTTCGGAAGCGGTTCGGCAGAGCTTGCGCGAGGTGCTTGTTTTTGGGGTTCACCATGTATTTGTCGCGTTGTTCGTGATTGCTATCGCTGGCTTCCTGGCTTCCTTCCTTCTTCCCAGAAGAGTCGCTGAGCCTGAGCCTGCTCAAGAGCACTAATTGAATAGCATTCGTCATACCTGCACAAACTTATAAAGTCATAGATCGTCTCCTGCTCACATAGCTATAGGTTAAGAAGAAAGATTCGTATTGGACAAACTATAGCGTGTAAGCAGGAAGGAGACGGCATGTATGAGGAGCGGCAAGCCGGGGACGGCGGACTCCAGCTATCGGGGGGCGGGGAGATTTCCCTCTTATCTTAAGAAACAGCTCGTTCACGTGAAGCATAATCTGTACTTGAACCGGGGGGACCCTTCTTATTATGAGAAGGTGCTTCGGTATGTGAACCCTTCCTGTGCGGAAGCTCATTATCGGGTTGGGGCGAAGTGTGAGGAAGAAGGGAGTTACTCCAAGGCGCTGAAGCATTATTTGGCTGCCGCTATGGACTTGTCTTCTTCCTATTCGTTTAAAGCCAAGCTTGCTATGCGGAGATTGCTGGAGGAGGAGCCTGCGGAGAGCGCGGCCCGAAGCAGGAAGGCCGATTATGTGGTCGCCGGTCGCCATGTGCTTCCACTTCGTTCGCCTGAAAGTCCGCATAGTACGAAAAAGTCCAAGGCAACCGCTGCCGAAGGGCCGCGAAGCCCGGGCATATCCAAGCCAATTCTGGCCGGATTTATAATGATCCATTTACTTCTGCTAGTCTTGCTGCTCTTCCTGAACGGTTAGTCCGAAATTAAAGGGCGGTTTGAAAGGGAGAAGCTAAAAACAGAACCGCCCCGGAATCTCCTGATCGGAGTTCCTGGGCGGTTTTTTAACCACATTAGAAAGTTTAAGTTCATTAAAGCATTAAAATGGAACAACTTTCTAATTGGCATAAAAAGCTACCTTTAAAACCGGGTTATTCGTCTTCGAAGAGGCTCCGTTAGGAGCTTTTTGTACGTCATCCGTAGATGATTTCTTTCACTGTCTTCTGATCCAGCTTCTTGATGACTTCTACAAGAAGCTTGACCGCATTTTCATAATCGTCACGGTGCAGAATGGCTGCATGCGTGTGAATATAGCGTGTCGCAATGCAGATGGCAAGAGCAGGAACGCCTCCGGCGGTCAGATGGATGGCTCCCGCATCCGTTCCACCTCCGGCGACGAAGTCAAACTGGTAAGGGATTCCCGCTTCGTCGGCCGTATCCGTGACCAGATGGCGCAGCCTGCGGTGGGAGATCATGGAGCCGTCATAAACCAGCACCTGCGGGCCCTTGCCCATCTTGGCCAGTGCCTCCTTGTCGTTGATTCCCGGAGTATCGCCGGCAATACCGACATCTACAGAGAATCCGATATCCGGCTGAATCAGATTCGTAGCCGTCTTCGCTCCCCGCAGGCCGACTTCTTCCTGTACGGTACCGACGCCGTATACGGTATTCGGGTGATCGACATCTTTCAGCTGGCGAAGCACATCGATCGCTATGGCACATCCGATCCGGTTATCCCATGCCTTGGCCATCAGCAGCTTGTCGTTCTTCATCACCGTAAATTCACATACCGGGAAGATGGAATCCCCCGGCCGGACCCCGAACTCCATTGCTTCTTCCTTGCTGGACGCGCCGATATCGATGAACATATCTCGCTTCTCTACCGGCTTCTTGCGGGCGTCGGGCGAGAGAATGTGCGGAGGCTTCGAGCCGATGACTCCCGGAATTTTCTCTCCGGAACGGGTGACCACGGTAACTCTTTGGGCGAGCATAACCTGCTCCCACCAGCCGCCCAGCGTCTGAAACTGGAGGAAGCCCTTGTCATCGATATGCGTTACCATAAATCCGATTTCATCGAGATGACCGGCGATCATAATTTTCGGCCCTTCGGTTTTCCCTTTCTTAACGGCGATCAAGCTGCCCAGCCGATCTACAGTCACTTCATCGGAGTAGGGCTCTATGTACTTCTTCATAACCGCACGGGGCTCGTCCTCGTTGCCGGGCACTCCATTCGCATCGGTTAAATCTTTGAGCATCTGTAAAGTAGTATCCAATTCAGCCATCTTTTTCTTCCTCCTTTGATATGGAACGAAGTTAAGTGTTTTCATCTAAACTTTATCACATTATTTGGAAATCAGAAACCATCAAGAAGGATGAGGTGATACTAATTTTCCGTTTTTGAAGCTAAAGCAGAGCCCGCTTCCTTTAACAGGCCGCGGGCTTCATATGACTGTATTAAATGCTGCCGCCCTCGTAATTGCGGTAAGCGCCATGGTTCGTGGGGCCGACATAGCTGTTCAGGGCGAAGGAATGGCGAATGGCCGCCGTAATGAACTTCTTGGCCGTGTGAATGGCTTCCCGGACGCTCTTGCCCTTGGCCAATTCAGCAGTAATGGCGGATGAGTAGGTACAGCCTGCGCCATGGGTATAGGTGGTGCTGATCTTCTCCGATTCCAGAATCTCGAAGGTCTCCCCATCGTACAGCAGATCGATCGCACGGGTTTCGCTGACGAGCTTGCCGCCGCCTTTGATCAGGACGTATTTGGCTCCGAGCGAATGAATCTTCACCGCTGCTTCTTTCATCTGCTCCACCGATTTGATCGGGCCGTAGCCGCTTAGTTGGGAAGCCTCGAACAGGTTCGGCGTCACGACCAGCGCTTTCGGAACGAGCACGTCACGCAGGCTGTTGTTCGTCTCCGGATGAAGAGCCTCATCCGCCCCCTTGCAGACCATAACCGGGTCCACGACGACGTTGGTCAACTGATATTTCTCGATTTTGCTGGCCGCCATCTCGATAATCTCGATGGAGCCGAGCATACCGGTTTTGGCAGCGTCTACTCCGATTCCGCAAATGATCGTTTCCAATTGGGCTTCCAGAACATCGGCGGAAATCGGGAAGACGTTATGAAACCAATTATTATGCGGATCTTGTGCGACTATGGTAGTTAGAGCGGTCATGCCATAGACTCCGAGCTCCTGGAAAGTCTTGAGGTCGGCTTGTATTCCGGCGCCTCCGCTGCTGTCGGAACCTGCAATGGTTAGTGCTTTTTTCATAATCTTCGCAAAGATACACGTGATACGAGTATTAGAGAGGGAATGATCCGAATCTCTTCTCCCGGGAAGTCACGTCTCCTTGCTTCCTCCTTTTTGTAACAGGGTATAATCGTGCCGCAAGGCGGCTTACAAAACAAAATGGACTACCCCAATATATTACTATGATTTCGCCAATCGATAAACCTATTCCGAGAAAAAAAGAGCTACTTGTTCAGCATCATGGAGAAAAGGGGCGCTAATGGACAATTCCGGCACCAGGGTCTATAATGTCATCAGAGTGAATGAGCTTGGGCGAAGCAGAATCTCAAGGAATCCATCCGGTTAAGTACCGCTTGAGTTTCGGGGCTGCGCCAACAAAGGCAGCGGCTTAAGCTCGTCAGACACTATCGGAAAAATTATAAATAACATGATATTAGATGCCAGGGGTGCTGGAATCCGGCCGGCTGAGATTGTATCCCTTAAAGATACTGACCCTTTCAGAACCTGATCTGGGTAATGCCAGCGTAGGAAAGCAGCAGATTCGCTTTTTGTTTTGGCATGCGCGCTCCCGGTGAAGGGGGCTTTTTTTAAATTACAGGTATAAGTTTTGAATTCTTATTCAGTTCTACAAGGACGGCGACTGCCGTTTATCCTTGAGGGGTTGGCTGAAGGGATTCTTGAGAGGTTCTGCATATTTTGAACGGAATGGAGGACAAGGCATTGGAAAATCAACTGGAGCTGCACCATATTACTCAAATTTTCAACACGAAAGGAAAACCCGCTCCGGTGCTGGACGAGGTCTCTTTAACCGTGCGCAAGGGGGAGTTCGTCTCCATTATAGGGCCCTCCGGCTGTGGAAAAAGCACCCTGTTTCACATCATCGGCGGCCTGATCCGGCCTACGGGGGGACGGGTGAACATGGAAGGGAAAGATGTAACCGGGCAGCAAGGACATATAAGCTATATGCCTCAGCAGCCTGCGCTGTTCCCTTGGCGGACGATCGAGGACAATGTCATTCTCGCCAGAGAGGTTGCCGGCTTGCCCAAACGGGAGGCTCTGGAAGAAGCGAGAGTCTGGCTCTCCAGAGTCGGATTAGGCGGCTACGAGAAAGCTTATCCCCATGTATTGTCCGGGGGGATGCAGCAGCGTGTGGCTTTCCTCCGGGCCCTGCTCAGTCCGCAGGAGCTGATCTGTCTGGATGAACCGTTCAGCGCGTTGGATGCATTAACGAGAACGGAAATGCAGAGCTGGCTGTTGGATATTTGGGAGGTCCATCAACGGTCGGTGCTGTTCATAACACATAATATAGAAGAAGCGCTGCTGCTGTCGGACACCGTCTACCTCTTTTCCAGCAGGCCCGCCAAGGTGCTTAGGAAAATAGACGTTCCTTTCTCCCGCCCACGGCAGGAGTCCCTGCTAACGGACCCTGATTTTATCCGCTTAAGACAAGATATTTACCAACAAATGAAGGAGGAGCAGGGGAAGATGCGCCAGGCGATCCGTTAGGGGCTTGGGGGGCTGCCTTTGAATCCGCTGGTTTCAAAATGTAAGATAGTATAAGTTTTGCATGGAAATTAGTTCCAGGTGCATAGGCGTCTAACTACCTTGAAAATCCACCCATTTTCACAATCTGATGGTGCCGCGGTCAGCGGCATGGGGGGCTAAATGGATTTTATACAGCTAATTTGCTTCCTTTTCCGCTGCAAACGGCAACTAACTGGAAATCCTACAGGTAGTTTGGGCAAAATGGGCGATATCTGCAAAAAACTTGATTTTAAATGTAGTTTTTCCAGCTAGTTCAGTCACTTTGCGCCGCCGCCTTGAATCTAACTGTACAAAATCCAGTTAGAACCCATAACCGCAACTATGGAGTACCATCATCCACATCCGATAAACAGGAAACGGGGTTGTCACCATAAGTCGATCTATAATTTTTCAAGCCCCACCTAGAGTTTGGCTGCAAAAAAAGGACCCCGTCCCCACTCAGAGTGGGATTTGAGGTCCTTTTTGCTTCATTTTTGGATGTTCCCGTTTTATGCGAACGCTTTTGGGACAGCCCCGTTTATATATAGTTGGCGAATATTTCGGGATTATACCCAGCCTCTGGCTTCCATAGCTTCTTTGATGCGGAGCAAGGAAATCATGAAGGCTCCCGTACGTAAGTCGGTATTATACTCCTTGGCCAAATTACGCACTGCGTGATAGGAGTGAACCATTTTCTCCTGAAGCTTGCTGTTGACTTCTTCTTCCGTCCAGTAATGATTCATCAGGTTCTGAACCCATTCGAAGTAGGAAACTGTAACTCCTCCGGCGTTGGCCAGAATGTCCGGTATGACGATGATTCCTTTTTCGTTCAGAATTCTGTCCGCGCCCGGGGTCGTCGGACCGTTAGCGGCTTCTGCGATAATTTTCGCACGGATTCGGTCGGCATTGGCCGTTGTAATTACATTTTCCAAAGCCGCAGGAATAAGAATATCTACATCCAGAGCAAGCAAATCTTCATTAGAGATATGGTACTCGGCACCATAGTCGAGAAGAGAAGCCGTATCCTTCAGCCGTTCAGCCTCTTTCAGATCCAGTCCTTCAGGATTGTAAATTCCGCCCTTGGAGTCACTTACGGCAACAATTTTGCAGCCCATCTCGGTCAGCAGGTCGGCGGCAATCCGTCCGGCGTTTCCGAAGCCTTGAATGGCGACCGTTGTCTGTTCCGGAGTCCGGCCCAGCTCTTTAAGAGCTTCGATAATTGTGTAGACACAGCCTCTGGCGGTAGCTTCATTCCGTCCTTTGGACCCTCCAATGATGAGAGGCTTGCCGGTAATCACTCCGGGAGAGTTGTAGCCCTTGATCCGGCTGTAAGTATCCATCATCCAGCCCATAATTTGTGGGGTAGTATACACGTCCGGTGCAGGAATATCTTTCTCCGGTCCAACAATATCCGCAATAGCTTCCATAAAGCCTCGGCTAACTCTCTCCAGCTCGCCTTTGCTTAATTCATGGGGATCGCAGATAACTCCGCCTTTGCCGCCGCCGTATGGAAGCCCGACCACTCCACATTTGAAAGACATCCACATGGAGAGGGCCTTCACTTCGTCCATCGTCACGTCCGGGTGGAAGCGAATGCCGCCTTTGGTCGGTCCGATCGCGTCATTATGCTGAGAGCGGTACCCTTCGAACACTCTTACCGATCCGTCGTCCATTCTTACCGAGAAGGAGACCGCCAATACGCGTTTGGGCTTCTTGAGAATTTCGACTACGTGGCTGGGCAGATCCAGGACGGCTGCCGCAGAGTCGATTTGTCTCTGTACAATTTCAAAAGGATTAAGGCTCTCTATCTGTCCGACAACTTGTGCATGCATGGGTATCAACAACCTTTCTTAGAATGAAATTTGAACAAAATGACGACCAGCAAACTTGATAATTGTTTATTATAGAGGAAATGTCTGATAAAAGGAAATTAAATGCTTTTTTTTGGTCCATAAATAAAACTTATCACTAAAGAAAAACGGCTATTTTCTTGGTGTTTCTAAGTAATCCTTAGTATTATTAGGTATTACTTTTTTGGTTCAAAAGGCTTAGTTTTTCCGGCATCTTTACATAAAATGATATAATACTTGTGACATCGGTATAATCGAACTTATATTGGTTACAAGAAATGTCGAATTAGGGAAAAATGTCGTTAACAAAAATTTCATATTTTTAGACAGCTAAAAAGTTCTCCTGAATGGATATTCAGGCGCTAATGGGATGAGGGAGTCTTAACTATGCAAATCAGAAATGTAAAAATTTTGGGCACGGGGAAATATTTGCCCGCAAGGCGGATTTATTCCGACGAAATGGACCGGCGATTGGGGACTCCGGATGGATGGACGCTGCGTAAGACGGATGTGCGTGTCCGTCATTTTGCAGACGGGGAGACCGCCTCTGCGATGGGGGCCGCAGCCGCTGAGGAAGCTCTGAAGGATGCCGGCCTAAAGCTATCCGATATAGATTGTCTGGTCTGTACCAGCGGAACTGCGGAGCAGCCTATTCCGTCCACTGGCTCTTTGATTCAGAAGGCTATGGGCGGGGAGTACAGCGGGATTCCCAGCTTCGATGTCAATTCTACCTGTCTGAGCTTCCTGACCGGGTTCGATCTTCTTTCGTATCTGGTGGAAGCGGGAAGATATGAGCGGGTGCTGCTGGTGTCTACCGAGATAGCTTCTGTAGGCTTGAACTGGAACCATAAGGAGAGCGGAGCTTTGTTCGGGGATGGAGCCGCCGCCGTTGTCATTGGACGGTCGGCGGAAGAAGAGGAATCGAGAATTATATGTTCAAGGATGGAGACATACAGCAAGGGAGCCCGGTATTCGGAAATCCGCGGAGGCGGCACCCGGATTCATCCGCGGGAGCATGGGCCGGGCAGGGAGGAAGATTTCCTCTTTCATATGGATGGCAAAGCCATCTTCAAGATGGCCGCGAAGCTGCTGCCGTCTTTCGTTGACAAGCTGCTCCGCCCGGCAGGCCTGAGCATGGCCGACATTCAGCATGTCATTCCGCATCAGGGGAGTGCCATGGCGATGAGGCTTATAACGAGCCGATTGGGGATTTCACAGGAGCAGCTCGTTTATATAACGCCGAACCACGGCAACACAATTGCGGCCTCGATTCCAATGGGGCTGCATGAAGCCGCCGTGCAAGGAAGAATGAAGCGCGGGGATCGCGTGCTGCTGCTGGGGACGTCCGCCGGGCTGTCTTTGGGAGGAATGGTTCTTGTCTACTAGACCGGCACAAGAAGAGGGGGAAGGCCCGCTGACGGTTCTGATTACCGGTGGCCGCGCTCCGGCCGCATTGGAGCTGGCCAGATTATGGTCGGCTGCCGGTCATAGGGTCATCACGGCGGACAGCATCGCCCGAACGCTGTGCGGGGCGTCGAGGCGGGTGGCCGGAAACTATGTGCTTCCGGAAGTCAATGATGGCCCGCAGCAATATATAGAAGCTTTGGCAGATGTTATTCAACGCGAACGGGTGCATATGCTCATTCCGACCTGCGAGGAGGTGTTCGCGGTCTCGCGGTTCCGCGAGAGGCTGCTTCCTCTATGTCAGGTTCTGGTCGACGAAGCTTCCAAGCTGAGCCTTCTTCATAATAAATGGGAATTTATAGACACGGCGAAGCGGCTCGGCTTTCGGGTACCCGAAACACGTCTTCTGACCTCGGAGGGGGAGGTTCAGGCCTTCCTGGAAGAAGGCGATCCACTGCGGCGTTATGTATTGAAGCCCGTCTATTCGCGGTTTGCCTCCAAGGTCCGTATCGTCAGAGGGGGCGAAGCCGCCGGGGATATTCCGGCCTCACGCAGATATCCATGGGTAGGTCAGCAGTTCATAGAGGGTAAGCCTTACTGCACCTACGGGATTGCCCATGATGGAAGGCTGACCGCACATGCCGCCTATGCGTCCAATTTTACAGCGGGGCAAGGGGCCTGCGTCTGCTTCGAACGGGAGGAGCATTCCGGGCTGCAGGAATGGGTGGCCCGTATGGTTTCGGCGATCCGGTTCACGGGGCAGATCGCCTTCGATTTTATCGAGACGGAGGAGGGGACCCTCTACCCGCTGGAATGTAACCCGCGGGCAACCAGCGGTATTCATCTGTTCCGGGCGGAGGACAGATTGGATCGGGCCTTCCTCGATACTGCGTCCGACTCCATTCTCACCCCGTCGGGAAATCGGCCAACGGTGCTGAAAGGAGCGATGCTGCTGTATGCATGGAAGGGGATAAGCAGCCTGCCCCGTGCCCGGGACTGGATGAGAGCAGTATTTCGGGGACGGGATGCGGTCTTTCGCTGGGACGATCCGGCGCCTTTGGCCGCCCAATGGCCAATGCTGCTGCATTTCTGGCGGAAAAGCAGGAAGCACGGAATATCGATTGCGGAAGCGACTACCATAGATATGGAGTGGAATGGGGAACGATGAGAGCATTAGTTACCGGAGCGACCGGTTTCATCGGAGGCAAGCTGGCGAGACGGCTGGAAGCCATGGGCTGGCAGGTAACGGCCGTAGGACGTAACTTACAGGAGGGCAGGAGCCTTGCTGCTGGCGGAATTCTTTTTGTCCCCGCAGATTTGGCGGATGAGGCAGCGATCAGGAAGGCTTGCGACGGGCAGGATATCGTATTTCACTGCGGAGCTCTGTCCTCTCCCTGGGGGAAGTACGAGCATTTTTACAACAGCAATGTGATTGGAACGCGAAATATAGCCCAAGGCTCCTTGGAGCATAAGGTAAAGAGACTGGTACATGTATCTACGCCAAGCATCTATTTCGATTACACGGACCGGCTCGGAATTAAAGAGGACGATGCTCTGCCGGCCAAGCCGGTCAACGCGTACGCGGCCACCAAGCTGCTGGCGGAGCAGGAAGCGGACCGGGCTTACGAAGCCGGGCTGGAGGTTGTCACGATCCGTCCCCGCGCGGTGTTCGGACCGGGGGACCGGGCCATTCTTCCCCGTCTTCTCAGAGCCAATGAACGCGGCAAAGTTCCGCTTATTAATGGCGGCCAGGCACTGATGGATGTCACTTATGTTGAGAATGTGGTGGATGCTCTGCTGCTCTGTGCGGAAGCCGGCCCTTCGGCCCTCGGCCGGAAATTTAATATTACCAATGGAGAGCCGGTCCGGCTGCTGGATTTGCTGAACAAGGTTTTCTCGCTTCTGGATGAGCCGCTGCGGGCGAAGCCTATATCCTTACGTACGATCTACCGGTTGGCCGGAATATTGGAATGGTCTGCGAAGGTTTTTGCCGGAGGCAGGGAGCCTCTGATTACCCGGTATTCGGCGGGAGTGCTGGGAACGAGTCAGACGCTGGATATAGGGGCTGCGCAGCAGAAGCTGGGCTATCGTCCGAGAGTTTCCTTGGAGGAAGGTTTGCATGAATTTGTGAAATGGTGGAGGAAGCGAACGGATGAACAACTTTAGTCGGATTAAGGAGCCGTTAACGCTTCTCGGAAACTATATGTCGACCAAATACGGACGGAGCTGGGGCAGCCGCAGAGAGCTGCTCCTGTGGCAGGAATGGCAGGTGAGGAGGCATCTCCGGTACGTGCTGGCGAGGTCGCCGTACTACCGGGAAGCGGCGGGGGGACTGCCTCTGGAGCAGTGGCGGGAGTTCCCGGTTATAGATAAGCGGGAAATGATGGCGCATTTTGACCGTTTGAACACGGAAGGAATCGGCCTGGAGGAAGCGCTGGAGGCTGCCTGGGAGGCGGAAAAATGCCGCGATTTCTCCCCGACGGTTCGCGGAATCACGGTCGGTCTGTCCTCGGGAACGTCAGGGCATCGTGGAGTGTTTCTGGTCAGCCGGCAGGAGCAGATGGCCTGGGCCGGAACCATTATGGCCAAGGTGCTGCCCGGAGGCCTGCTGCAGAAGCATCGGGTGGCGTTCTTCCTTCGGGCGAACAGCAACTTGTACGCCTCGGTCCGCAAGGGAAGGATTGAGTTTCAATACTTCGATCTGTTGGAGCCGATTGAGAAGCACGTGTCCCAATTGAACACTTACCGTCCGACCCTGCTTGTCGCTCCCGCCTCGGTTCTGAGGCTGCTGGCCGAAGCGGTGAAGACGGGGGCTCTGCATATTCGCCCGGACAAGATCGTCTCCGTAGCGGAAGTGCTGGACCCGTTAGACGAGCGGTATATCGGAGAGTGCTTTGGCCGTCAGGTGCATCAGATTTACCAGTGTACGGAAGGATTCCTCGGCTTTACCTGCTCTCACGGAACTCTTCATCTGAACGAGGATCTGCTGGTTGTCGAGAAGGAATACCTGGAAGGGGCGGAGCGGAAATTCGTGCCGATTCTGACCGATTTCCGCAGAAGAACGCAGCCGATTATCCGCTACCGGCTCAACGATATTCTGACCGAAAGGAAGGAGCCCTGCCCGTGCGGCTCCAAGCTGCTCGCCCTGGAGCAGATAGAGGGCCGGAGCGATGATCTGTTCTATCTGCACTCGGTTGCCAACGGCCGCAGGAAGCCGGTATTTCCGGATTTCATCCGCAGGGCGGTCCTGTCCGCTTCGCCCGAGATCGAGGAATACCTCATCATCCAGCATTCCGAACGGCTCGTAGAATGTTCGCTGAAGGTGCGGCCGGAGCTGGAAGCCGTCTGCCGGGAGCAGGTAACCCGGGCGCTGACGGAGCTCTGCAGCAGGCTGCATTGCCATGCTCCCAATATTCGTTACAGCGAGTACGTTCAGGGACCTCGCGAACGAAAGCTGAGGCGGGTGGAGAGGAGGTTCGCTCTCTGATGTCTGTCAAGCTGTATGACATGGCCGACGCAGACCGGATGGAATGGCCGGATACGGAGGATGCGCGATACACCCGCAGCTATTGGCTGCCGATGCTTCGCTTCGGGAGCGGGAATTTTATTGGTAATGTGAGTACCCGATGTCTCCTGGCCAAGGTGAACAAAATGCTGCTGCCGGTAACGGTTAACGAGGCGGAGTACGACAATTCCTACGTCTGCTCTCCCTACACCCATTATGTAACGTATACTTTGCAGGAGCTGGCATTGCTCCGGAATCCGGGATTGGAGACGGTGCTCCGGGGCGTTATCCGCTCTATGGGATACTGGCTGCGGCAGGGCCGGATCAACCAGGCGGTCCATATCAACAATTGGCTGCTGTCCACCAATTTGTATCCGAAATGGCAGGAGGGCGCAGTAAGCGAACTGACCGCCTGTTTGCGCGAAGCCTTCCCCGAGCACGCCTTGGTCTTCCGGTCGGTCAATCCGGCCACCGACCCGGATTGGTATGAGGCGCTGCTTCGCGAGGGCTACAAGATGGTCGGCAGCCGCCAAGTCTACCTGCTCAATACCGTGCAGCCGGAGACGCTTCCTTCCAAAGCCCGCTGGCTGATGAAGAGGGACGGAAAGCTGCTTGCGCAGAGCGGATATGAAGTGGTCGGCCCGGAAGGGCTCACATCGGATGATGTGCCGCGCATGCTGGAATTGTACAATGCCTTGTATTTGCAAAAATATTCGCTGTGCAATCCCCAATTCAGCGAACGTTTTTTTGAAACGGCGCTTCGCGAGGGCACTCTGCGGTTGATGGTTCTGCGCAACGAAGGCCGGATCGATGCCGTGCTCGGCTATTATCGCCGGAATGGAATCATGACCACACCCATTTTCGGTTATGATACAAGCCTGCCGGCAGATACCGGTCTCTACCGGATGCTGTCCGTTGTGCTAGTCCGCGAGGCCGAGCGGCAGGGGCTGCTGCTCAACGAGAGCTCGGGAGCGGCGGGCTTCAAGCGATGCCGGGGCGCGCTTCCGCAGATAGAGTACACGGCCGTATATGACAAGCATTTGCCGGCTTACCGCAGACGGCGGTGGACGGTGCTGGCGGAGATTACCCGGCGAGTAGGCATCCCCATGATGCAGAAGCGGAAATTGTAGGGGCGGCTAACGACCGGATTTTAGGAAAGCATGGGAGAAAGGCGGTGTCGGGATGAACAGGAAGGGTGCGGACGAGCGTCCGGTGGCGATAGTGACGGGAAGCTCCAGCGGCTTCGGATTGCATACCTGTATCCTGCTGGCTAAGGAAGGGTACACGGTGATCGCCACGATGAGAGACCCGTCCAGGGGAAGCGAGCTGCTGCGGAAGGCGGAGGAAGAGGGGGAAGAGGTATCCTCAGCCATTCATATCCGCACTCTGGACGTAACGGATGCCATCCAGGCCGAAGCGGTCGTTGGAGAGACGGTTCGCCAGTACGGGCGTATAGATTTGCTGGTCAATAATGCCGGATACGCATGTGGGGGATACGCCGAGGAGGTTCCGCTGGAGGAATGGCGCAGCCAGTTCGAAACGAATTTCTTCGGAGCCCTCTCGTTAACGAAAGCGGTCCTTCCCTCAATGCGCGAACGGGGCCGGGGAAAGATCATAAACATGAGCAGCATAAGCGGACGGTTCGGATTGCCGGGATACGCACCGTATGCCGCATCCAAGTTCGCCTTGGAAGGGCTCAGCGAAGCGTTAAGGCTGGAGATGCTCCCGTATGGCGTCCATGTCGTGCTGATCGAGCCGGGTGCTTACCGGACGGCCATTTGGAACAAAGGATTCGAGGCCATCAACATTCGGCCCGAATCGCCATACAGGCCATGGATGGAAGCCGTGCTGCGCTTCTCCCGCCGGACAGCCGAGACGGCACCGGGTCCCGAGCAGGTCGCCAGAGCGGTCGTCAAGGCAGCCCGCAAGCGCCGCCCGAGGCTTCGCTACCCGATAGGCAGAGGCTCGCTGCTGCTTCGTGCCGGGCGAATGCTGCTGCCGTGGCGCTGGCTGGAGAGAATCGTGCTCCAAGCATTGAAAGGAGGCTCCTCCTCTTAAATGGAAAGGAGACAGGCTTTGTTTCGGTTAAGGCATATAAGACCGCAGCCTTCCCGACTTGTCCGAAAGCCCCGGTATTTTTGCCAAATTACGTTATTTCTCGACAAGTTGGGTTATAATTAAGAAGCATATATTACTGGTGCACCGGAAGACGGGGGAAGCGAATGAAGCGTTCTATTCAAATCATTATTCTGATGATTATTGTTTTGGTTCTGCTTTATTATTTGAATTTATATTTTGGCAGCGCCCTGCTGCGGTTCAGTCAATTTTTCGCCACTTTTTTCAGCGTGACGATGTCACTCGCGGTTCTATTCGTCGGACTCGTTATTTTTATGGAGAACAGACACCCGTCCAGTACGGTAGCATGGATACTGGTGCTGGCGCTGGTCCCTATTGTAGGGTTTCTTTTCTATTTATTGTTCGGTCAGAACTATAGGAAACGTAAGAACTATAACCAAAAGGCGCTGCGAGACGCACAAGCCTATGCGTTCATAGAAAACCGCGCACTGGCCAATCATCATAAGCTGTCCGAATTTCCGGAGAGTCTGCAGAGGCTGTTTCGCTTGTCCCAGACGATGGCGAAGAGCCCTATCTCTTTCTCTACCCGGACGGAGATTCTGACTAACGGAGAAGCGACCTTTTCCGCCATTTTAAGAGAGCTGAACAAGGCTGTCCATCATATACATATGGAATACTATATTTATAGGGACGATGAAATCGGAACGCAAATCCAGCAGATTCTGATCGAGAAAGCGAAGGCCGGGGTGGAGGTGCGCTTTCTGTATGACGCAGTGGGAAGCTTGAAGCTGCCGGAGTCTTTTCTGGACGAAATGAGACGGGCCGGGGTACAGGTTGTCGCCTTCTCTCCGGTTTACTTCCCGCTGCTGTCGAACAAGGTGAACTTCCGAAATCATCGTAAAATCGTAGTCATCGATGGAGAGGTCGGGTTTACCGGCGGTTTAAACGTCGGGGATGAATATTTAAGCCGCAGCGCGACGTACGGATTTTGGCGGGATACTCATATGCTCGTCCGGGGGGAAGCGGTGCGCACGCTGCAGATCATCTTTCTCCAGGATTGGCTCTACATGACGGGAGAAGCGCATATGAACCCCGAGTATCTATCGCCTACGCTGACGGAGAGGCCGGGGGACGGCGCAGTTCAGATGATTGCCAGCGGGCCGGATAGTGAGTGGAAGACGATGAAGAGCCTGTTCTTCGCGATGATTACATCTGCGAAGCGGTCGATTTGGATTGCCACCCCTTATTTTATACCGGATGACGACATCTATACGGCTTTGCAGGTGGCGGCCTTGTCCAAGATCGACGTCAAGATTCTGTTCCCGAAGAAGCCGGACAAGTGGATTCCTTATCTTGCTTCACATTCCTACTTCCCGGAGCTGTTGGAGGCCGGAGTGCAAATTTACGAGTACGAGAAAGGGTTCATGCATTCCAAAATCTTGATCATCGACGGGGAAATGGCTTCGATCGGCACGGCCAACATGGATATGCGGAGCTTCCATCTGAACTTTGAAGTCAATGCGTTTATTTATCAAACGGAAAGCACGCGTACGCTCGTCTCTGATTTTCAAGCCGATCTTCAAGATTCAACCCGAATCGTTAAAGAAAAGTTCTCGAAAAAATGGCTCGTCCGATTTATGGAATCGGCGGCACGTCTTCTGTCTCCGCTGCTCTGAAGCCAAGGAAGCTATTCGACAGGGAGAGGCCTAGAGAATTCCTGTGCAATCCTTAATTCACACATAATTAGTAAAGAACCCGAGAACAGTCTCGGGTTCTTTGTGTCGAGTAGTGGTTCAAGACGGCAGGAGCGAGGCGATTACCTCTTGGGCGTCTCGTACCAGCGCACTCTTAGCTTGGGGAGTTATGTGTTCCTGCATAGGCTCGTTGTTTATATGTTTCAAGAAATTTTCCATATGCTTGGCCGCTTGCACGGTATCTCCCTTAAGCTGATGATGCTGCGCTTGCCGAAGGCTGTTCCGCAGTTGATTCGCAAGCGGCCCTCTTACCGCTTCCTCGGCAATATACTCATCCGTCAGCCGTATCATGGAATCGACCGTAGCCGACGGAAGCTCCCAGGAAGCCGACAGCGGAATCCGGAAGGAGGCTCCGGCTTCAAGATCATATACGTACCCTTTGCTGAAATCGCTATTGTCGACGAAGGAGCGGATAGTCGTCGCATCTCCGATGTCCAACCGGTAAGACGGGCCGCCGAGCGGGATCACTCCTTTAATGGTATAAGCGGCATTGCGGGTTCCGTCATTTTCGATGAAAATAGTCCGTCCCACCCATTCCTCCGCCCGGGCATCCGCTCTATCAAGCTGTACGGTGATGCTGTTCTGCAGCGACATCTCTTTGGTAAAGTCGGTGACCGTTCCGGAGACAGCGCCGACATCCGTGGTCAAATCGGTCTTACCGATGGGATGGAAGGCGGTTCCGTCGTTCACATAAGAGTATATATGCCGGCCGTCCTGTTCGGAGTATACTCCGAAGAAGCCCTGGAACTCCAGCTTGCCGTCTATTGTGTACCTTGTGCCCGAATCCAGAGCGCTGACGATGTAATCGGTACGGCCGTTCGCCAGTTCCACTTTAACGGCTTTAACTTCGATACCGTTCGGATCATCTGCGGGGACGCCGTCGGCATGGACGGAAACCGGGGATATGGATCGGATAAACCGGTTGTCCTTATAAGGCTCGATAACCGATGTGAATAGGCTGCTCAACTGTTCGCCGCTCCGGTGGGCGATCATATATTTCAGCGATTTGGGGTTGCCCGGTTTATTCCGGGGCGGCACGCCGTCCGCAAGTGCGACATCGTCGATCTCGCCGAGCATCGTCAGGCGGAGATGGATGTCTTCCTCCGTTTGGAGTACCTTCCATGTATCTGTGACATCCCAATCGAGACTGAATTGAGCGGAAGGGTTGTTGTCCCGCTCCACATTTTTAAGCCAGTGAAAGCCAGGTCCCATATACTGTGTCCCGGGAACGCTGTCGTCGGCGGGTCTTTCGCCGAACGGTACATCGGGTCCCGCATAAGTGCCGGACGGTTGAGCGGTCAAGTTCAACCCCTCGGTCGATACCGGACCTTCTGCCGCGTGGAAGCTGAAGTGATGCTCGCTGCCGCCCTTGACGCGGAAGAAATCGATCGCATAAGAGTTCTCATCATCCACGCGAATCATCGCGGTTGTCCGTCTGTACAGCTCGGTTTGCGGATAAACTTTGGGAGCTTCCACATCTATTAACTGGACCCTATCCGCATCGTCATAATGCTTGGGTTGAGATACCCATTGGACGTTCTGCTTGGATCTGTCGACCATGACCGTGTTGTGGCTGATCGTATTATTCATCCATTCATGACGGTGCTTGTCGGTAGCGTTCGCTTGCTCCGGGTAACCCAGTTCCGGCAGCAGGTCCAGTCCGAACGCATGAAGTCCCAGGTTGAGCGTATCCCTATGGCCGTGTCCGCCATTCCGGCCGTAGTACATCCATATGTCCCGGGAAGTATCCTTGTAGGTATCGTCCCGGCGGGCTTGTTCTTCGGCGTTCAGCAATGACATTTCGATCAGCCCGGCCTTGTACCCCGTAGCCGCTTCGTTCTTGCCGATGCATTCAAAAGTGATCGTGTGCGTTCCGGCCGTCAGAGGAATTTTGGCTATCGCTTCATGCTCGCTTCCGGAACCGAAGAAGTCGAATTCTGCAACCCGGCTTCCATCGATTTTAACGGCATATTTTCCATAGGTGGCTCCATGAAGCGGCTTAAGGCTAAGTTCATATTCATCGTCTTCGGTTACTTCAAAGTCAAAGGTGATATAGTCCCCCGGAGCGGTAGCTTCAAACTGCAGCACGTTGGTAGCTTCAAACAGCTTGTAATCTTTGTTGGTTTCCGAAACCGGCATGAGCGGGAACGAATACGGCACGCCGAAGTCGAATTTGGCCTTGATGCCGTCCCGGAGAGCCGTAAATCCGTACCCGGTCAAGTTGACGCTGTCCAAATTCAGAGGTCCGTGCTGAGCGATGACCGCTTCAATATCTGCGGCAATCTTCTCGGGGTCGGCCGAGAAAATATCGCCATGGATTCCTTCCGTCCGATTATTATTAAGAAAATAGACCACTTGTGCGAAGATGGGATCGCCGTATACTTCGAAGGCTTTAAGCGCCAGAATCCGGCTCAGATTCAAGCCCGGATTGCCCGTCGTTCCCGAATCCCCGATTTGTGGCGTGTATCTTTCGATCATGGTGAGAGGGATCATGGAAGAGAACATTTTCTGAAATTTGACGTTCTGATATAAATCCGCAGCCGGATATTTGTCATATCCGCGCAAAATATCCGCGACGAGCATGTAAGGATTGATCCATGATGCATTATAGCCGGGTGCGGCTTCGTTGCCGTGGCCGTCGCGGTCGACATCGTTAACCATGCTCACCAGAATGTTGCCGCCGGTTACTGTGTACGGAATTCTATTGACCAAGCCTCCGGCCTGGAAGGTGAAATCCAGCCATTCTTTCGTTTCCGGAAGTGTGTCATGAACGACTGCCGCCAGCGCCAGTGCGCTCTGATGGTAACCGTTGTTGCCGCGAATTTGCGATCTCTGGACAGCCGGGTAAACCTGTCTTAGAATGCCGTCCTCGATATTTCTCCTTATGCCGACGGCGCTCGTCTTGAGCGGAAGCCGGTATTGTTCCCCTTTGGCTCTCAAGAAAGAGATCGTCTCGGGATCATCGATCGCGCTGAAGAAAGCATCATAAGCGTTAACATAATCTTTGATCACCGCGGTTTCCCAGATGGAGCCGGTAGCTTTGCCGGCCACAACCCCGCCATGCGAGTTCAAATAGATGTTACTGTCGTGAGCGGACAGATCCATACTCGGATAGATGTCCGCAATCCGGTCCAGCAGAATGATGCCGGCCCGGGCATACTTCATATCTCCGGTATAAATATAAGCGTCCCGGAATGAATTCAAGGCATTTGGAATAACTGCCGTGCCGTTGCCGCCCATCCATAAAAACCAATGGGTATAATAAGCAATGAACGTATAGCGCTTTCCGGTTTCCGGATCTACCCACCCGAATCCGTCGTCTACTCCCCAATCCGGGCCTTTCTCGGGATATAGCGTGTTAACCAGGAGACTGCGGTCGGCTTTCTTCGGATCAAAGATGCCATGCTCGTCCAGCCCGCTTCTGTAGTAGGCCCCGAAATCGTTCGTGGGGAACTTGTAACCGCTTGTCGGATCGGTAATTTTCCACGGTTCATTCACCGGGTCGCCGACCCAGGGATAGTTGCCCAGCTCTTTCAGAGCCCCTCCCGTTACCGGACTCAAGTTGCCCTCGAATTGATTCGTATTGTAGCTTCTGGGCAGTGATTGGGGAGGGACCAGCTCCCATAATCGCTCGTAACCGAGCTTCAAGTATTCTTCGGCACGGCTGACGGCCGCGTCTCTTGCACTTTTCGCCCAAGCGAATCGTTCAACGTTCTGACGGGCGGCAGCCATTTTCTCGGGCGTATAGACGGTGCTGCGGGTCTTGCTGCTCGTCACCCGGTCGGTATTCAGCAGAATCAACTCGCAGGGGTATAGGTAATAGCCGTTTCCGTTCCCCAGGCCATTGCCCTTGTCCGTTACCTTCAGGGTAAACACATGCTTGCCGGAAGTGAGGGGTATGGTGTCCATGGAGACGAGCGGTCCATAGCCGCCGGTTACACTGTAGAAGCTGTATCGGCCGATTGAATCTCCGTCCACCGCAAGGTCGGCGGTTCCCCCATTGGGGCTCCAATAACCGCTAAAGCGGATCCAGTAGTTTCCGTCCTCCGGAACTTCGAATTCGAAGGAACGGGTCGGATAATTCAGTGAAGATTGCATCTGTACTCCATAGATTTGGGGGACCAGCTTGGGGGCGGCGTTGGCATCTCCGACCACATTCCATCCCGGCTGCGTCGTTTGTCCGGGAAGCCCGAGCTGCTTGAAGGAATAGGTCAAAGTATCCCCGGCGGGAGGATTGTCTTCCGCTGCGAATCCGTGTGTTGGTATAGTCCCGATGATCAGGGCGGCCAAGATAAGGATTACCGGCTTTCGAAGAAAAAACAGTTTCATGTTCATACCTCCTTTTATGTGTATTGCCAAAAGGGTCTGCAGCCCGATTAGGACAAAGAACGCCTCCTTTTCTCTCTGTATTTGAAAGCGCTTCACTATGTAGGGGAGAAAAAGGGGGTGGGTGCCCCCTTCGTTTGTAAAAATTATGAAGAACTTTCACCTTTATTATAGGACATGTACCATACATGTCAATATTTTTTGAAGGTTCGGTGAAACCGATGCGCTGTGCTGACTGTTCAATTTAAGCGATCTGTACGAACAGTAAAGGGAAGATTGCCGCACTTGTATTTATCCACAACGCTCGTTAAACGAAAAGCTGGAGAGGGGAGCATAAATGCTGACCTTCTCCAGCTTTAATGGGTTATTTCCTAGGAAGAGCAAGTGACTGCCATTCGTGCGATCGGCTCGAACCGATCGAAGGACAAATCGCTGCTGTTGATTTTGCGCTCCGGGGTACCGCCACCGGCCGGAACATTCAGCAGAAGCTCTGTTCCCTGGAAGGTGCGGTAAGAGACCGAGCAGCCCTGCTCCCCGCGGCCGGCAAACTGCGGGCGCCGGGCGGCGAGCCGTTCCGCCCATTGCTCCAGGGTAGTGATCTCCTGGGCCGCGGCTTCTTCCCGGCTTGCGACTTCCACAACAACGCCGTTGTCGGACCCGGAGCACGTCAGGGCAAGCTTGTCCGAACCGATCGTGGCAGTAGCGGGACGGGCCAGGAAAACGGCGAAGTAAACATCGTCCACCGATCCGAACCAATCGTTGCCGCGGGTGGTCCACTCGCCTAAAGGCAGGGCGCCGACGATCGTTCCGTCTTCTCCGGCCGGAACCGGGTATAGTGCGGCTGCAGTCTGGCGGTGAAGCAGGATTTCGCCGAAATCGCTCGCATGCCGCAGATCGCCCGGCTTATAATGCTTGCCGGGATGGAAGAAGTAGAGCTGATTGGCGGAGGCATCCTTGCGGATCGGCAAAGAAACGGCCCAGCGGATCTGTTCGTTGTCGAATTCCTCGACTCTTTCGTAGACGCCGCCGACAGCGAACTGCTCTGTCCGATAGATGGACTGATGCAGAGGCTGATCGTTGGCCGTATGGGGATGCGGAGGAACGGTGAAGTTCCATTCCGACGTCTCCCCGCTGCGGGCCGCCGCTGCAATCTCCGCGGGCACCTCATAATCGAACAAGGCGAAGCCTTCGAGACGATAGATGGCGGATGGCAGGGAGAAATCGCCGAATTGTATGTAATCGGCAATATAATTTCGGTCCGCCGGAGCATCGTTAGCCAAGGAACGGGAGCGGGGACCGATCCATGCCCCTTGCAGGTAGCATTTGGCCCGGTAGGTCCACAGCCATTCCAGGACGCGGGCGGCCGTTTGCCGGATTTGCGGATCCTCGGTGATTTCCCATGTGCATGTGAAAGCCTGGACCCAATGCCAGAACCAGGGCAGACAGCCGTACTCCTGAAATCCCCGGCTGGTCAGCCTATGGAGAATAGCCTGCAGATTCCGATGTCCGTCTTCTGCTAATTCGGAATCTCCGAGGCCGGCTCCCAGCGTAACTTTCATGTTAAACAGCTTGGCTTCATGGTGATGGAAGGCCTGCTGAGGAACGTCGTATATTTTGCTGCGGTGAAGATGGGTCAGGCTGGTCTTCAGCTCATCCTTCAAGGCATCGCTTAGATAGGCCTGAAACTTCACATAATACAGGCTTAATATGTTTCCGACAAGCTCCGCCGGCAAGGGATGCGCCGGGGCTGACTGGGGATCGTTCCCTAAATTCAGCGGCCAATGTCCGTACCGCTCGGCTTCCGGATCGCGCTGCTGCAGCCTTAATACCCGAAGCAGCATATTTTCCGCTGTATCTTTGGCCGTTTGGCGGTCTGCGGCAAGAGGGATGTCCTCCCTGCAGGCAGCCAGATGCAGATGCAGAGCGTAGAACAGGTTGTCGCGAATATCTTTATGAAACCAGAATCCGGATGGCAGAACGGGCAGTGTTAAGGCGGTTTCCGCGGCAAGACGGAGAATCTCCGTTCGTCTTGACGGTATGGTGGTCATCGTGCAGCTCCCCCTTCGTTATCGTATACTACAAGAATTGTAGGCTCCCGCCCCGAAAATGTCCAGTTTGGGAGACAGAATTCGCAAGTTCGAGGGGCGCCGCAAGGCGAACGGACGCGAAAGATGCAACATTCTGACCGCTGCTGTATAATGGTGACTGAAAAACGCCTCTTTCGGTATTACCAAATAGTACAAATTGACTGAAATGAGGATGACGGCAGGAAATTCGATACGGAAATCGAATATTTATGGTACGCCGCTTTGTCCAGTCACCAGAGTTCAGATGATTATGTTAATGGTCGTAATGTCGAAATGAACAGTTAACGGGTCCCCGAGGGACAGTGTTGGTGGAAGCACTCTATACATTCATAAAACTGCGATTCGCCCGAAAGGCGGATCGGTAAGAAGAGAAGAGGAGGAGCAGCAAACATGCAATTTCATTTTTTCGTAGGAAATGACAACGGGAACAGCGAGCATGATATTATCGTCGACGGGAAACTGATTCAGCAGCCCAACGTAAACTGCACCGTAGATCGGCTGCCGTGGAGTGAGGAGCAGGCTCCGGAAAGCTTTATCAAGAATCTTCAGGATCAACTGATCGTAACGATCGATTCCCCATCCGCCCGTCCGGGAATGTATTACATAGGCAAATTCGCTCTGGAGAGCGGCGAATTGATCGAGAATATGCAGGTAGGACTCGACCGCAAGAGCGATGTCGATCTTCCGCTGGTGAATACTCTGGGACAGATTGCTGCCGTAGCCGTACAGAGGGCTTACGAGGAAGAGAAGAAGATCGTCGAAAATCTGGAAGTGCAGGTAGACATGGCGACGGCGCTGCCGATTACGCAGCATACGGACGAAAGCTCCTCCAAGTTTGAGAAAAGGTTTACGAACGGTCCGCATCATGTCACGGTTCATCTGGGCAAGCAGCGGGTGGCGGTCAAGCTTGTCTTCGTCTATGCGAAAGCTATTCCGGAAGCGACTCCGGTAACGTTCGCGCTTCAGAAGGATACGGAAGGCAACTGGCGTGAAGGCGACATTTTCAAAGAATTTGTTGAAACCTACGGATTGGACAAGAAGTTCAACGGCTCTTATTTCAAGGATAAGAGAATTCTCCATATCGATATCGGAGACGGATCGACCGAGTACCCGATAACAGAAGGCAATAAATTTCTGCGTCAATTTATTCATGGAAGCAACCATGGAGCGGGTTATGCCATCGAAGAGGCGTTGGACGAGTTCAACCGGCTAATCCATCTTCCGGACAGTCCCCGCCAATTCTTCAGCGATGTGATCAAAAATCCGAGACACAAGTATCATGCCCGCGCGATGAAGACGCTGAAGAGACCGCTGGAAGGGCAATCCCGCCACATTATCCAGAATATCCGCAAGCAGCTTACGAAGGCGAGGAACGAAATAGATATCATCTGTGTCTATGGCGGAGGCAGCATTCTTATGCGCTCCATTCTCTATCCCATGCTGAAGGAGCTGTGTGACGAGCGGGAAATTCAGCTTCTGTATATTCCCGCACAGTATGCCGTGACCATGAATGCTCAGGGACTGGATGCATTCGTCCGCGGCAAAATCTACGATGCCTTAAAGAGTAAAGCGAAAAAAGCCGTCTAATCCCATGCGGAGGCTCTGCACTGCATGATGTATGGCGCTCCAAAGGGGTGATCATCTATGAAGAAGCTGAAGAAGCCCGGCGACAATATCAGCTTGAAGACGAAGAAGAACGAGGCGCCCGCGATTATCGACTGGATAAACAGCCAGACGAATCTGATGGATTCAATCCGTTATTTGATAGAGAACGAGATCAGAGAGAACGGGGTCCGCAATCTGCAAAATTATATTCCCGCCGAGAGGGCGTTAGGCGTTATTCCGGCGCCCTCTGCGATGGCCGTTTCCATGGGGGCTCTCCATCCCGGTGCCAGCATGGAGACAGCCGCGGCGGCGGAGACGGTGTATCCGCCTGTCGGGCAGGCGGTAGAGGAGGCGATGCCGGTCGAAGCGGAGCACGACGGGGCGCCTTCCGGAGAATCGCCCTCAGGGGAATCGCTCCCAGGGGAATCGTCAGAGGGCAAGCAGACTCCGGAGGAGATCGCTTACGAACCGGCCGATGCATCGGCGGTTCCGCCTCAGGTTGATGTCGATCCGGCTGCGAGCGGAGAAATCGCGGAAGTGCCGATCGATGACGAAATCGATGAGGAGGATATTGAATCCTGGCTGTAGGCGTGTGATGATGCCAAGTAATGACCGGGATTACTTGATATTTCTGCTAGGCTGTGTATAGGCAGCTTATAGGTTCAGATCGAGATCGCTTGGGTATATTACAGCGGCTGCTGTCGGAGATCGTCCGGCAGCGGCTGTTTTTTTGATAGCATAGAATTTATAACTCCACTATCGCAGAGCAAAAATCGATTAAGGTTTGATTTGACTGCTGAAATATAAGCTTAGTATAGATATTGCAGAATAGAAAACCAATGCACGCTCATTGGTAATGACGATTTAACTGTAATTTACGTAGGTAAATTCAAGCGATTGGTGGAAAGTCATTGAAGTAAATGGAGAAAACGGCTAGGCCCCCTAATTCCGGAGTCCGCACCATAAAAAAATAACCATGTATACAATTCCTCTCT
>NZ_JBHTIU010000093.1:0-24393 GCF_042677205.1 Paenibacillus residui | reverse complement strand
CCGCCCGCTGCGGAGCCGGGTCGGGGAAGCGATATCGATGCCAGCGGATTGCTGCTGGCGTTCGCCTATCCCGACCGCATCGCGCAGCGGAAGGCAGGCGGCCGCTTCCTGCTGGCCAGCGGCCGCGGAGCCGCGTTCGCCGCCCCGCAGCCGCTCGGCCAGGAGCCCTGGCTGGTCGTGGCCGAGCTGGACGACCAGGGGGCGGATGGCCGCATCGGCCTGGCTGCGCCGGTGGAGCTAAGCGACCTGAAGCAACGATTCGCCGAGCGGATCGTTGTGGAGGAATCGGTCGCTTGGGACCGTTCGGCGCAGGCGGTGCGGGCGAGGCGGCGCGAGCGGCTGGGCGCGTTGGTGCTGCAGGATGCGCCGCTGGCCGACCCGGACCCGGACGCCGCCTTGCAGGCGCTGCTGCAGGGAATCGCAGCGGAAGGGCCGGCGATCCTGCCGTGGTCCAGGGCGGCCCGGCGGCTTCAGCAGCGGCTGTGCTTCGTGCAGCGCCATGACCCGGGCTGGCCGGACGTATGCGACGCGGCGCTCGGCGCTGACCTGGCCGGCTGGCTCGGCCCGCATTTGTACGGCCTGAAGAGCCGGGAGGAGCTGCAGCGGCTCGACCTGGCGGCCATCCTGGAGGCGATGCTCTCCTGGGAGCGGCGCCGGGAATTGGACGAGCTGGCCCCGACCCATATCGTCGTTCCCAGCGGTTCGCGCATTCCCGTCGACTACAGCGATCCCGCTTCCCCCGTGCTGGCCGTCCGGCTTCAGGAGCTGTTCGGGCTTGCGGAGACGCCTCGCATCATGCGGGGAAGAATCGCATTGACGCTGCATCTGTTATCGCCGGCTCAGCGCCCGGTACAGGTGACGCAGGATCTGGCCAGCTTCTGGCAAAACGCATACTTCGAGGTGAAAAAAGACCTCAAAGGCCGCTATCCGAAGCACTATTGGCCCGACGACCCGCGCAGCGCCGTCCCGACTAACCGCACCCGCCCCCGGAATCAGGGGAATTAGCGAATATTCGGGATGCGCTTTCCCCCCCCGGCACGCTTGATAACGCTGACCGAAGAAGGAGAAGAGCGGCGAGTAGTCCTTGGTCCGGGGAAAGGGTCCATATTGACGCTGGGGATAAGGATACCCAATCGATCTGTTTTCACAAGGGGAAGGGACATATGGGCAGGATCCTCCCGGATCGTTTGCCGGTTTGTCCCGCTCTATTTTTTTGAATAATGGGAGGCATCGCGTTCTTAATTTGGGCTGTCCATATACGTATTGCCTTGTTTACAGCTCATACATTTTCTCGATTTACGCTCTAAGGAGGCAACATAGCTATGATCCGATTTGCAGTGATTGGAACCAACTGGATTACCGACAGCTTCATCCAAGCCGCCCGTGAGACCGGTCTGGTGGACTTGACTGCCGTCTATTCACGGACGGAAGAGCGGGCCCGAGAGTATGCCGCCAAGCACGGCATCCCGAATCGATTTACCGATTTAGAAAAAATGGCCGCCAGCGATGAATTCGACGCTGTCTATATCGCGAGCCCGACCTCTTGTCACGCGGAACAGGCCATTCTTTGCATGGAACACGGCAAGCATGTTTTGTGCGAAAAACCGATAGCCTCCCACGCCCGGGAAATGAAAAAAATGATAGAGACGGCGGCAAAACATAACGTACTCCTGATGGAGGCTTTAAAGTCCACCCTGCTCCCCAATTTTCGCGCCATTCAGGACAATCTCCATAAGCTTGGGCCCATTCGGCGATATTTTGCAAGCTATTGCCAATACTCTTCGCGCTATGATGCGTTTAAACAAGGAACGGTGCTCAATGCGTTTAACCCTGCGTTTTCCAATGGTTCTTTAATGGACCTGGGGGTCTACTGCATTTACCCGATGGTCGTTCTGTTCGGAAGGCCCGAGCTGATCCGGGCGAACGCCGTCATGCTCGAGTCGGGGGTGGACGGAGAAGGGAGTTTGCTGTTGAAATATAAAGAGATGGACGCGGTCATCATGTATTCGAAAATAACGAATTCGTATCTGCCCGCCGAAATTCAGGGAGAAAACGGGACGATGGTTATCGATCGGATCAATCAGCCGGGGAAAGTGGAAATTCGCTACAAGGACGGGACGGTTGAGGAAATTACCCGCGAGCAGACAGGGAACACGATGAAGTACGAGGTTCAGGAATTTGTCCATTTGATAAAAAGCGGCGAGCTCGAATCCTCCGTCAATTCGCATGCCAATTCTTTGTCCGTCATGGAGATTACTGATGAGGCCAGAAGGCAAGTCGGCCTGGTCTTCCCTGCTGACTCGCTGGCTTAGCTGGGCTTATTACAATGTAACGTGCATAAGAAACCATGAGTGTTTTGTATGCGTTGTTCCAAGTAAGTCAAGCTGTTCATGATCGTTATGATGCGCAGGTGTAACGGACATGGAAGCCGTTAATGATCGGATTTGCTCCCTTTTGGCATTCTAACGGACATGAGGGCCGTTATTGACCGTTCCGGAGGTCATTTGAAGTCTATTTTCGTCAAATAACGTTCCCTCAGTCCGTTACACGGGGAAAATACCTCAATCGACACAAATAACGGCGCTGGTGTCCACTACAGTTTTTTCGCAAATCGTTCCCTGCCTCCGACTTATGTTGCGATGCTGCATAGAGGTTCTTTTGTAACGCTGTACAAGTGACCATGCGGTTTAACCTATGCATCTTTATTGCGTCCGGCAGATCATAGTTCGGAGATAGGCTATCTCTATCAGTCCTAATGAGAGAACGAACCCCGATCCTTTTGCCTTAGCAAGCGGTATTGGCGGGGGGTGACTCCGGTGTGCTTTTTAAACAATTGGCCGAAATGCTTTAAATCTTCATAGCCGCAATGAAGTGCCGCTTCCAGAACCGTCGTTTTGGGGCGGCTTAAGAGTTCGCAGGCATGACGAATACGCTGTTCTTGTATGTAGCTCAGGATGGTCGTCCCCATGATCTGCTTGAACAAGCGTTGTCCTTGGCGGGGGCTGATGTTGGCAGCGGCAGCTACATCTGAAATGGTAATAGGCTGCTGAAAATGTAGGTAGATATATTGTTTCATGGCCGTAATTTTGTCGATTATTTCGGGAGAAGTGGCCTTACCGGCCGGCTGCTGCAGGCGCTGGAGAAGAATCAGAAGCTCGAGAAGGCAAGCAAGCAGTTGAGAGCGGTAGCCGGGCTTCTTCGTATCGTATTCTGTGAGCAGACGATGCATAACATATTTGAATTCTCCATCCTGTTCACGAATATGCAGCCATCGTTTCCCGTTCTGCAGATTTCCGCTTAATAACACAGCGATTTCCTCTTCCAACGGATAGACGGTTAATTGTTGGAGCTGTTCAGTTTGAAAAATACAGTTATAAACTACCAAGGAACGGTCCTGCTGCAAGCTGACGGGTCGAAAGACATGGGCGGTACCGATAGGGATAAAAAAGACGTCGCCAGCCGTGACCGATAATGTCTCGTTGTCGACGTAATGAAAGCCCTGCCCTTCCGCGACATAGCAAATTTCCGCGAAATCGTGAAAATGTTCCGCCAATTGAAAGGATTCGCTTACCCGATTGACATATATGGGGAGAAATTCCCGGAAAAACAGTTCGCCGCTGGTTAGCTCCACCGTTCGTTTGACCGTCATTCCTCCGAAACTCTTATCCCTTGCTTGGTCAGCCATTTCGTTGGCTCCTTTCCCTTGGTTTGCCTCTTGGCTCTCATTTTCGTCGATTCGTTTATTTCTTCACAGTCATCCGTGCTCTCCCTTTTTCCCTCACTCCAATTTTGCTTCCACTGATGACAGCTTGTTTCTTTACTCCTCGTTTTCTTATCGATTTTCCTATGATATCCCAATAACGAACCGTCTTTTAGAAAGGAAATTGTATGCTTCATTCTACGAACGGTTATCTCAAAACATAAATTGGATTAGATGACATTTTACCCCTGTCGGATGTCGTGATCAACCCCTTTCTTATGTGCCGTTATCGATACAATAAAGGAAATAGGTTAAACGAGGAGGGAAGAATCATGACAAATGTATGGTCTGAGCGGGCGAAGTGGATATGGGGAGGTAACGAAAGCAGTCCCCGCAATGAATGGCGTTTGTTCCGCAAAACGTTCCCAATCCAAGAGAAGGAATACACACAAGCCTGGCTTGATATTACTGCCGATTCGCGATATGTTCTGTTCGTCAATGGACAGGAGGCGGGCCGAGGGCCGGTAAGATCATGGCCGGCAGAGCAGGCCTATGATACGTATGACGTATCTCCCTATATTCGTCCGGGTGAGGACAATACCATTGCCGTTATGGTGATGCACTTCGGTTTGTCTACCTTTTATTACTTGAAGGGAAGGGGAGGATTGTTGGCGCAGCTTCGTATGGCTGACGAAGCGGGAACCAGCTTGGGCTGTGTCATTACTGACGGAAGCTGGCGAACGCTGCGGCATCCCGGCCAGGACGGAAGAGCCCCTCGAATGTCCTGCCAGCAGGCTTTCGCAGAACGGATAGATGCCCGATTATTCGACTCTGCCTGGAAGGATCGGTCCTACTCCGATGAAGCCTGGCCGCTAGCCGAAGAATTGGGGGTGCCGGGGATGGAGCCGTGGACCACTCTAATCCCCAGGGATATTCCTCCGCTGACAGAGGAAACGGTCTATCCGATCAGGGTAGAAGCGTTGAAGAAGGTACGCCGGATTTCCTGGAATGCATACATAGATATTCGCAGCCAGATGGTGCCCGATAGCCGGGAGCATGCGAATCCGGTCGGTTTTGTCGGTTATTTGGCGACCGTTGTCCGGGTCTCCGCCGGCGGGAATTTCACGATAGGCTTTCCTGCGGCATTTGTGAATGTGGGCACGGTCATCCTGGACGGCAAGGCGGTGGCTGCGGAGCGCTTCTACGGAGAAGCCCCGGAGAGATATGCGGATATTGAGCTTGAGGCGGGCGATCATTTATTAATGGTCGATGTAAGTGGAATCGATCACGGGCATGGATTCCGCATCGGCGTCGATGGAGAGGCTCCGATAGAGCTAATTTCCCCATTGTCCGGAATCGATGGGACAAAGTACTCTCCGTTCGTCGGAATTGGACCGTTCGATACGATAGAGGTGATAGATCATCGGCCCGGCAGGCGTTTAAATATGGAACATGAGGAATATTTGGCGGTTCGTTCCGTTTCGCAGGCGGCGGAATTAACTCTGTATGCCGATCGTTTAAGTCCTGTGCCTCTCGGCTTGTATCGCGATGATGATGTGTTTGGCCATCATGTATGGAAGAAGGCAAGCGAATCGCAAGCGGTTCCGCATGCGCTCCAACACCTGGTGACAGCTGACGGGGTTCCTGCACGCGTGCCCTTTTACGAAGGGGCCGATACGGAGATGATCATTGATTTCGGTAAGGAAACGGTCGGATATATCGAGTTTGAGCTGGATTGTGCGGAAGGAACGATAGTTGATTTTTACGGGTATGAATATATGCGCGATGAGTACATTCAGCATACGTACGGTCTGGATAACACCTTAAGATACGTGGCGAGAAAAGGCAGGCAGACCTATAAATCGCCGGTTAGGCGGGGGTTTCGCTATCTTATGCTCACCGTCAGGAATGCCCGGTATCCCGTTCACTTCTACAGCGTCCGCCTTGTTCAGAATACCTACCCGGTAGCGGAAATCGGCCGTTTTCACTGTTCGGATGCCCTGTTGAATGATATTTGGCAGATTAGCCGGGATACGACCAAGCTTTGCATGGAGGATACGTTCGTCGATTGTCCCGCATATGAGCAGGCATTTTGGGTGGGGGACAGCCGCAATGAAGCGTTGATTGGGAATTATTTATTTTCCGCTCCGGCGCTAACGGAAAGATGCCTGCGTCTGGTGCCCGGATCCCGGAACCAGACCCCCTTGTATGCCGATCAGGTGCCAAGCGGCTGGAGCAGTGTCATTCCGAACTGGACGTTTTTCTGGGTCATTGCCTGCAAGGAGCATTATGAGCAAACCGGGCAAACGAAATTTGCTAAGGATATGTGGCCTTCCATACGCTATACGCTTAATCACTACGTGCAGCATATCGACGATAACGGGCTTTTCAATATCCAGGCATGGAATTTGCTCGACTGGGCGCCGATCGATCAGCCGAATGGCGGCGTGGTCACCCATCAGAATGCTTTTCTGGTCAAAGCGCTGAACAGCGCTGCGGAATTGGCTCTGATTGCCGGTCATGCGGAAGAGGCGGATTCGTTCAAGCATTGGGCAGACCGCCTGAAAGCGGCGATGAACAAGCATCTGTGGTCAGAAGATAAAGAAGCCTATCTGGACTGCATTCATGCAGACGGGCGCCGTTCGGGGATTTTCAGCATGCAGACGCAAGTGGCCGCCTTTCTGTGCGATATCGCGGATGGGCCGAGGAAGGAAGCACTGGAACGATATTTGCTTAATCCTCCGGCTTCTTTTGTGCAAATCGGCAGTCCGTTCATGTCATTTTTCTATTACGAGGCTTTGGCGCGGATCGGAAAGCTGACACATATGCTTGACGACATTCGCCGCAATTATGGACAAATGATCGATTATGAAGCGACAACCTGCTGGGAGATGTATCCGAGCTTTAAGGAGAATCGGACGAATCCGAACTTTCTGACCCGAAGCCACTGCCACGCTTGGTCGGCCGCGCCGGCTTATTTCCTGGGGGCCTATATTCTTGGGGTGAGACCGCAGGCTCCCGGTTGGGAAAAGGTGTTGGTGGAGCCGAATCCATGCGGATTACGCTGGGCCCGGGGAAGTGCTCCGCTTCCTGAAGCAGGCCGGGTCGATGTCTCCTGGAGGGCTGATGAAGAACGCAGGCAGATGGAGATCGAGGTTCGCGTGCCGCAAGGACAGCAGATTGAAGTGAAATTGCCGGAGGGCTACACAGGAACAACGAAGATAATAAACTAACTAGCGGACTTGCCGCAGGACCGGCTCCGGAAATCAGCTTGAATTCCCGTCCCAGGGCGGTAATAATCGCGCGAATTTCCTCGTTGGGCAAAAGTCAACGACGGGGTCATTCGTGCCCGGTCCTTTGTTGTGCTATTGAATCGGCAGCGCCCTCTTACCACAGGTAAGATCAGGCAGACCGAATCCGGGGCTGTCAGCAATGGTTGGCCTGCATTCGGATGCGCAAGTCTAGGTTCTTCTGATTGAGAAGGATGTCGATTGACCGCATCGCAACGTGCCCTCACCCGGAGCGCGTTGCGATGCTGAAAACATGGTGCGCCCGACAAATATCTTCCACCAGTACATCTATTTGACAACCGGGGGTGTACCTATCAGGCTGACGGTAGACGAGACGACTAAGAAGCCCGCTCATTAGATAATACCCGGCTCGATGTTTATCTAATCTTGGTTGGACTTTTCTTGAATATACAGGTCAAGAGCCTTAATTGCTCTCTTTGCAAGCTGGATAAATAAAATAAGGCAATAGACCCCCAGCACAAGTAAAACCAGGTAAATTAAAAACACCAATAAAGGCCATATGGCCAACATCCCTGCTGCTGAACCGCTCATTCAAACCCTCCTCGCAGTAGTAATAGATTTCCAATCCAATCCATTCTACCATAATTGGAAATTGTTAGTATCAATAAATGTTTATGCTGAAATACGTCAGTATAAGACGATATACCTGCTAAGTCATTTGATACATAGTTTTGCGATTATTTCCCGGGAAAAGTCGACAGAAAATCGAGGGGATTTTACATGGAACCATGACATTATCGTCTATGCAAAGCTGGCTGCTGACGGAACGTGTGTTGAAGCTGCTGAGTTCACCCGGGCGGACCTCAAGCATATCGAGCAGAATGGTCGTCTTGAATGTGAGGGATTGCGTTGAGAGGGCAGGTAATGACAGTATCATTAACTCAACATAGAAAAAACACGCACAATAAAGGGATTGTACGTGTTTTTTCTCCCAGCCTTAGCCTTAGCTGACCAGGTTGAGCTGCCAGGAAACTCCGAATTTATCTGCAACCCAGGCAAACCTGGGACTGAACGGATAGGCTTCCAAGGGCATCAGAACCGCGCCGCCCTGAGAGAGCTCCTTAAAGAGTCGATCGACCTCTTCTTCCGTCTCGCAGTTAATAAATAGGGAGATGGAAGGGGTGAAAGTGAAATTATGCTTGACACTGCTGTCGATGCACATGAACTGCTGTCCCTTCAGGGAGAATGTTGCCTGAAACACGCTACCTTCCCGTCCGGCTTCGTTCGGGCCGTAACGGGCAATGCTCAAAATTTCCGACTGGTCAAATAAAGAAGTATAGAAATTCATAGCTTCTTCAGCCTGTCCTTCGAACATTAGAAATGGAGTCACTTTTTGCATGTTATCAACCTCCTTCATTTTGCAGTTCCCATGTTTTCTTTCAGCTCAATGAACATTAATCCTCGGCCGTATCCGATTCGCTCCTGTATTCTGTCAGTGTTTGCTCAACGTCTTGCCGGGTGCAGCCATCTTCATGAGGCACGACGATGGTTGGGGTGAAGGTCATCCCGCAGCCTTAGCATGAAAAATAGAGTCGGGATTTTCTCTATTTTGGTCAACCATATAGTTGAGTATACACCCCCCCAAGATGTAATCATCCATAGGGTTAAATATCGATTTCACTATTGCCAGAATAGCGGGAATGGTGTATGATATGGGCGATTCCAATTGAATAATCCCGGGGGCTTGAGGAGTCAGGCTGAGAGTGTAGCCGTTATACCGCTACTGACCGTTAATCTGAACTGGATAATGCCAGCGTAGAGAACATATGTTGATTAGGGACCCTTTCTCCGTCTGTGCATCCAGGCGGTTTTTTTGTTTGGAAAATAATGGATTGAAGGAGAGGGAGCACTTGAAACAACAAGCAACCGGCAGTAAAGGATTGAAGTTTACCGATATTTTGGTCACGGTGATGATTTCTTTAGTGTTTGGAGTCATTTTCAAGCTGTGGGACGGCGTATACGGAGTGGTTAAGCCGTTATTTCTGCAGGCGGGCCAGTTAACTTACGGCATGTGGTTTATGGCGGGACCCTTCGCGTATCTGATCGTTCGCAAGCCGGGGGTAGCGCTGCTCGCCAATCTGGCCGCGGCCAATGTATCATCATTGCTGGGCTCCGCATGGGGACTGGAAACGATTCTTTACGGATTCGTACAAGGACTGGGTGCGGAATTGGTCTTCGCAGGTCTGCGTTATCGCAAGGCGGGACTGGTTGCGGCCGGTGTGGCCGGCATAATGGCGGGACTCGGTTCCTTCATCGTGGATATCTTCCTCGGCTACGCCAATTATGAAGCATGGATGCTGGCGCTTAAATACGGTTTACGTGCCGTTAGCGCATTTGTATTTTGCGGCTTGTTCGCTTATTGGCTCGTCCGTGCGTTGGAAAAAACCGGCGTGACCCGGCAGATTCAGCCGGTGGCGAGGGAAGAGTACGAGTCGCTGCAGAAGTGACATGATATCTCTACTAACTACACGTAAGTTCTAAAAGCCTGCCGGGACAACAACAGGAAGAACATTCTTCCCCGATCGGACGGCTGTGGTCGGACGAGGAGCAAGGGGAAGCCCAAGCGGGCCGTTGAGCCCGGTAATGAGGTGGTCAAATGCAGGACAATCCGGCATCATTTTTATCTGTCTCGAACTTGAGACTGAAATTTCCGGGAGAGCCGTCCTTGGTGTTCAAGGACCTCTCCTTTGCTGTTCCACAAGGCCAGAAGGTTCTGCTGCTCGGACCGAGCGGCTGCGGCAAATCGACGCTGCTGCAGGTGCTTAGCGGAATTATTCCCGGTTCCGTCGAGGTCCCTCTGACCTGCGATTCGGTTCGGCGTCCGGACTCCTGGGGCTTCGTGTTTCAAGACCCGGACACCCAATTCTGTATGCCGTACGTTGATGAAGAGCTGGCCTTTGTGCTGGAAAATCTGTCCGTTCCAAGGGAGCGGATGGAGGAAGAGATCGGGCGGGTTTTGCGCAAGGTCGGACTCGTCTTCGAGGATATCCATACTCCCATTCAGACCCTATCCCAAGGAATGAAGCAGAGGCTGGCCCTCGCTTCGGTTCTGCTGCTTCAGCCGGAGGTGCTTTATCTGGATGAGCCTTCGGCGATGCTCGATCCGGAAGGGACAGAGCAGATATGGGCGGCGGTCAAGGAAATATCCGCTAACAAGACTCTGGTCATCGTAGAGCATAAGATCGAGCAGGTTATCGACTGGGTTGACCGTATAGCGCTGTTCGATGCGGATGGGGCCATCCTCGCCGATGGCACGCCGGACGAAATTTTCCACAGGCATAAAGAAGAGCTTGTCCGCTTCGGCATATGGTATCCGCAGGTCTGGGAGGATTATATCCGGTCGGATGCATATCAGGAGATAGAGCAGCAGAGGCGGAAGGAGCGCCAAGCTCTCGAAGGCCGCCCGGGTCCTGTTCTGGAGCTGAGGGATTTCGCCGGTTACCGTCAGGAGGAAGTCAGGATTGAGGTTCCGCAGGCGGAAGGACAACCCGGTCAATGGATTTGCATCGTAGGGGAGAACGGCGCGGGCAAAAGCACGCTGCTGCAGTCCATCATGCAGCTTCTCCCGACCAGCGGCACGTACAGGCTGTGCGGGGAAGAAGTCCGGCAGACGGTCAGAGGGCGCAGGAAACGAAGCGTCAAATCTCCGCCTCCCCCGGAGCTCGCTTTTGTCTTTCAAAATCCGGAGATGCAATTTATTACGAACTCGTTATATGATGAACTGGCATATTCACTCCGGCCGTTGAAGCTTTCCGAGGAGGAAGCGGATAAGAAGGTTAAGCAGACGTTGGAGGCATTCGGCTTATACATGAGTGAGAGGCGTCATCCTTACCAGTTATCGGTCGGTCAGAAGAGACGGCTCAGCGTCGCCTCCGCCGTCATCGGAGAGAAGCCCGTGCTGCTGCTGGATGAGCCTACCTTCGGTCAGGATGCGAGGAACACATTCGCCATATTGGAGAAGCTCGAAGAACTGCGTGTGAAGGGAACGACGATTATTATGGTGACACATGACCCGAATATTGCCGGTTACTTCTCCGACCAAATATGGCGAATAGAGCGGGGGCGGCTGGTTGCCGTGGAACCGCCGGAGCTGTGGAGGTGCGTCAGGCATGAATTTGTTCACACCCCATAGAGAAACCTGGCTTTACCGGGTGAATCCGGCTTTGAAATTTGCCGTGTTCTTCGTGCTGTTGGTTATCGCCTTGATCAATCGCCGGTTCGATTTCGCGGTTTATCAGATGATCGCCTACCTGCTGCCGCTTCTGCTGTTCAGCGGCTACACGGGAAGGAAGCTTCTGCTGTTTACGGCTCCGTTCTTATTCATCTTTGTCTCCTCCTCGTCGACGATGATTCTGTTCGGCAAAGGGGAAGAGGTTTGGTGGCAGTGGGGGCTGATCCGCATCTCGAAGGAGAGCTTCTACCACGGCCTGCTTATCGGATGCAAAACGATAAGCTTCGGCGCACTCGGAATGATCTTCGCGTTGACATCGAAGCCGATTCTTTTCTTCTACGCGTTAATGCAGCAGTTTCGGCTGCCGGCCAAGTATGCCTACAGCTTCATCGCTTCGATCCGGATGCTGCCTGCCGTCTGGGATGATTACCGGGTTCGCACGGACGCCTTGAAGGTGCGCGGGACGCGGTTTGCCCGGGGCTTTCGCGGGATGTATGAGCGATTGAGCGCTTATGCGGTGCCGCTGCTCGCCCAGAGCATCCGCCGGGCACAGAGAATCGCCGTGGCCATGGAGGCCAAGCGGTTTCAGATGGGAGCGTCGCGAACCTATTATTATACCACCCGTTATTCCCGAATCGACTTATGGTTCGCGGGGATGATGGCAGGGCTGCTGATAGCGGCCTACTGTACGGCGGTTTATCTTCCGCTGGCCGGCCGTTGAGAGGCAAGCGGAATAAATCGGATGTCGTATAAAAGGACCCCGTCTCCACTCCATAGTGGGATTTGAGGTCCTTTTCGGCTTCATTTTGGGACGGTCCTGTTTTTCGTTGAATGGGATGGATTAATCCGCTAGAAATCGATTTTTACTCATTTTCACTTGTTCAATCATATGCCCGATGTTTCCTTCACCTGCAAATAGGGTCATGTCAAAAAAATCCCGGTTCAAATCAGACCAGTACAATTCATTTTCATCCCCCGAGATCTCTACATCTTCCTTCAATCTGCCGGCATAGACTTCAACATAGCAATTCTGAAAATAGTATTTGAAATCCATTAGATGATGCAAAGTAATATGTTCTCTAGAGATGTTTGTTTCTTCATATAGCTCTCTATAAGCAGCGTCGAGCCCGGACTCTCCGTTTTCGATTTTGCCGCCGACCAGATTGCTTAATCCTTTATAAGGGTCCTTTAATCGTTTGCACATAAGCAGCCGGTCCATATCCTTGCTGTATACCATAAGAACATTATATCCTTGCATACCTGATCTCCTTGTATTATGCGGTATAGAGAATTTTGCACGAATGTCCGGAAACGGAGTTATAGGAAAAAGGCGGCCGCTTCCTTGGAGGCGGTCTCCGGAGTCCGGAGGCTTAAGTATTCGCCGTGTACAAAGTTGAACACGTTCATATCGCTCGTGGCCAATAGTCCCGTAGTCAAACGGGGGATTAACCGGATATGCACCCCGCTGGCCTCAGTCCGACGGACGGGAATGAAGGCCGCCAGGTTAAAGCTTGCGATGCCCGCCTCCCGGAAGAAACGGAAGAACCGCAGCAGGCTCTCGGCCAAGGCGAGCCAATGCCGCTCGTCCAGCTCCGCGAACGAAGGGGCGTCCTCATAAATTCCAACAAAGTCATAATGGCTTCTTGGAGCATAGGCATGCACCCATCCGAGGGTGTCCTGCTGCCCGACCCAGCGCTGCTGAAGCCGTCTTTCCTCTTCCAACAATGCTTGATAGTAGGGTTGTTTATATTTTTCATAGAAGGCCTGGCCGTATTCGGAAACCGTCGCCTGATAACGGGTCTGCTGCTCGGAAGCAAGCACATGAATATGCGGATGCAGTATACTTCCGCCCGAAGGGGGGAGGTAATTCCAGTTGATGGACGCATGAGTCGCCTTCGGGTCGGTCTGCAGCACTTTGGACAGATAGGCATGAGCGACGGACAGTGCGTCTGCGAGGACCGGAATGCTGAACTCCTCAAGACGGACATAATGCGAATCGGTCATTCGCACGACAGCGTTATGCTTGCCGTAAGGAAATAAGTTGGGAAAGGCGACCGCTTCTCCCTTGACTAGCCTTCCGCCCTCTACAATCTCGTTAGAAAATGTGGGGGTCATCGTGTGAACATTGTCCGGGCAGAAGGGGCACTTGCTTCCTTCGGTGGCCTTGGCAGCCTCCTCGTAGCCCGGAGGAGTAAAGGGGGCTCCGGCCCCGGGATCATAAACCAGTCGCGAGGTTTCCCCGGTCAGGGGATCGAAGCGGACTTCCGTTTTGCGCTCCAGTGGTTTCCCGGCCGGATCGAGAAATGTAAAGAACTCCTGCTCTGCACGAAAAGTAAGGGTCATGCTCCAAGCCTCCTTGCGCTTATTAGCTGAAATCTATCTTTTACGAATCCCAGACATTCCCAATTAAGCAGATATCAGCTATTATACCATACCTGTCCCGTCAGGTGGTCATTGAAAGATGTTCACGTAGAGAACATCAAAAATACCCGGTTAGTAAGACAAGCCGGGTTATGATACACTCCATTATAAATACGATCACAGATCATAAGGCGGTGGGGACAATGTTGAAGATGCTTGTTGTCGATGATGACAAGTTCGAGCGGGACGGGGTCAAGTTTCTGGTCGACAAGTACGATTTGAAACTGGAAATCGCCGAGGCGGACAGCGGAGAAAGCGCGCTCGAATATATCGCAAGACATGATGTCGACATTTTGTTTACCGATATCCGCATGAAAGGAATGGATGGGCTTGAGCTAGCCGAGGAAATCCGTGAGCGCGATGCGTCCGTCAAGGTTATCTTTATGAGCGCATACGGCGAGTTTGAATATGCGCAGCGCGCAATCGATCTGAAGGCGATTCGCTACATATTGAAGCCGGTGCAGGTGAGCGAATTTATTAAAGTCGTATCTCAAGTGATTCAGCTGTGCAAGGAGGAGCGTCAGGCGAAGGAGAAGCAGATACGGCTGGAGGAATCGTATCGCAAGGAGCAGCATTACCATAAACAGAGGCTGCTGACCGATTATATTATGGGACGTGCCGATTCATCAGCTGAGGGAGAAGAGATCGTCCGGCCGCTGCCGATTGCGGGCTTCAATGGTTACCGGTATATCCGGATGCTTCTGCTGGATTCGCGAACCCGGCTGTTCGATCGGTTGGATCTCGATTTCGACCGGCAGATCGTGGAATCGGTGCAGCGCGCTTGCGATGTGGTCCATTTGAATGAATTTCAAAGCCTGCTGTTGCTCGAAGCTTGGGCCGAAGAGCCGCTGCAGAAGCTCGTGGAGACAGGGCGTAATTTGATGGAATGGCTGCGAACCCGGTTTGACTGTGAGGTGACGGTTGTCATCAGTGGTCTGGTAGAGGATGCCAGACAGCTTTACAAGGAATACAATGCGTTGGAGACGGTGCTGGAGAACAAGTTCTTCTTTGACGAAGGCACAGTGCTGCTGGCGAATCATACGTCATTCGCCATCGATGATATAGCGAAGATGATGGATGACCTTCTTCTTAAGCTAACGGCTCATATCCGGCGTCATCGCTTCGAAGCTGTGGAGCCGGGCTTTGATCAACTGTTCAACTTATTGCAAAATAGCGATCATTTTTCGGTCGTTTATGTCAAATATGTATGTACGGAGATTGTGAAGGTACTTTTTGAAACCGCTGCCAAAAAGAACGCCAACAAATTCAGAGAAGATTTGGAAAGCATCTATAAAACTGAGCGGCTTAGCGATCTGCGCCAAGTGATGCATGAGCTCTTTGCCGATTATGGGCCGGCAGCTTGCGACGTCTCTGACAGAGTGTCCAAAGCGGTAGAGGAAGCGGTGCGGATAATCGAGTGCGAGTATGCCGCCGATTTATCGCTTGAATTGCTGGCAGAGCGGGTTTATTTGACGCCGAACTATTTGAGCCATTTTGTTTACAAAGCAGAAGGGGATCAGCATTAACAAATATATTACGCTGTTCCGGATGGAAAAGGCCAGGGAACTGCTGCTGACGACAAACCGTAAAATCGCCGATATTGCCCGGGATGTCGGCTATCACAATTTACCTTACTTTGGTTCGTTGTTTAAAAATTATTACGGCAAAACACCGTCCCGATTCCGGAAAGAGGCCTAGACGATGAAGCGGCTGTTCTATCGGTATTTCAGCCATTTGCGGTTCAAGCACAAGCTGTTTCTGTCCTATTTGACGGTCATTCTTATTCCCGTCTCGGTGCTTGGGGCCTATGCTTTCAATCAGTCCAGGGCGATGCTGGAGCTTCAAGCTCTGCAGGGCATTGAAAAAAATGTGAACACGATATCGGAAAGCATCGGAAGTGCGGTTGGACGTTACAGCCATGCGGTGCGCTCGATCGTTTACAACAAAATATTTCAGAAAATCGTCAGCAACGATTATATTGATCTGGTCAACCTGTCCCGCGATTTGAAGGAATATTTGACGCCGTACTTCATTATGATGACGAACCTGGACAAAGATATTGAGAAGGTCACTTTCTATACCCATAGATATGTGCCGGAATATGGGGATTCCGTCCTGTCGGCAAGCAGAGTGGAGCGGGAGTATTGGTATGCGGACGCCATTGGCGGAGCAGGCAATCAGACCCACTGGTTTTACGATGAAGGTTTGTTTGTAACCGGTACATTTCCGGATTTGTCTGCAGAACGGAAAGATATTGTTTATATGCGGATTAATGAAACGAGCTTTTTCAAAAATGTGGCGGAGCTCGCCCAGGAATATGGGGTGGTGATTGCCGACAGCCGGGAGCAAGTGATTTACAGCAATTTGGGTGCTGCGAATATAGCGGCACTCGATGTGGACAACATGTCGGGGCTGAACGAAGGAATGATTTCTGCCGGCGAAACCGAGCTGTTTCTCGTCAAAACGATGGGCCCAAGACCGATTGGACGATCTACTGCCTTGTGCCGGCGGCACAAATGTCGCCGAACGCCGGATCCATCTTAAATGCGACCTTGGTAGTCATCCTTATATGTATCCTGATTCTTCTCGTCATTATTTCCATCTTCTCCAAAACGATGATCAGCCGTATTTATAAATTGAATATGCTGATGAAGCGGGTGGAACGGGGGGAGCTGGATTTGCGGGTGCACAGCGCGTTCAAGGACGAAATCGGAGAGCTGACGAACGGCTTCGGGCACATGCTGATTCGGCTGAATGAACTGATCGACGAGTCGTATCGCAGCAAAATTGTGCAGAAGGAGGCTGAAATGAAAGCTCTGCAGTGGCAGATTAATCCTCATTTTTTATATAACACGCTGTCGTTCATTAACTGGCAGGCGCTGAGAAGAGATGCGCATGACATTAGCCATGTAGTTACTGCGATGGCGAAGTTTTACCGGACGGCGCTGAACCGCGGCAACAATATTATCTCGGTAAGAGAAGAACTGGACAACATCAGGTCGTATATTGAAATTATTCAAGCGATGAATGAGTACAGCTTTGATGTTGTGTATGACATTGATGAGCGTGTCTGTCGATATGACACGATTAATCTGATATTGCAGCCTTTGGCGGAAAATGCCGTCAAGCACGGCATTAATCAGAAGACGGAAGGGCGGGGGCGGCTTATAGTAAGCGCTCATTTAGGGGATGGCGTCATCCGCTTTTCGGTTGAAGATAACGGTCCGGGCATGCCGCCTGAGACCGCGGAATCGATATTGACGAGGCAATCTGCCGGGTATGGGTTGAAAAATGTCAATGAAAGACTGCATCTGTTGTTCGGCGCTGAGTACGGCCTGTCTATTCACAGCCGGCAGGGAGCCGGTACAGCGATGGCGGTAACGATTCCGCAATACAGACAAGATTCAGGATCATAACGGATGGATGATTGTCGGCGCTGTAAAAGCTTGCCCCTCACCGGGCAGGCTTCTTTCTTTGTGAACTCCGTAGAAAAGTGAAAGATATCAGAAATATTTGATAATTTAATATTTATTGGCCCGTGATATGATTTTAAACAAACGAAGAAAGCGTATTCACGGGAGGCGACGGCGATGGACGACATCACCATAGCGGCGATAAGCAGACGGCGGGAGCTGCGCAGGGAGAAGCGAAAGAAGTATAAGCGGTATCGCGTGCTGCTGCTCATGATGCTGCCCGCGGTTGTCTATTTCACCGTTTTTCACTATTTGCCGATGTACGGTGTGCTGCTGGCCTTTAAAGAGTTCAAAATTACGCAGGGGATATTAAACAGTCCTTGGGTCGGATTTGAACATTTCAACAAAATTATGGGCGATTCGTATTTTTACGTCGTGCTGAAAAATACGATCATCATCAGCTTGTATAAGCTGATATTCGGTTTTCCCGTTCCGATTATGTTCGCCTTGCTGTTAAGCGAAGTATCCAGTCTGAAGTTTAAAAAAGTGGTGCAAACCGTCTCGTATTTGCCGCACTTTATTTCATGGGTTGTTCTGGCGGGCATCTTTTTCACTTTATTTTCGCTTGATGGGCCGGTTAATGCGCTTCTCAAATGGTTTGGCGGCCAGCCGCAGCTGTTTCTGGCCGATGACCGCTACTTTCGCTCGATTCTGGTCATTACAAGTATTTTTCAGGGATTCGGTTGGGGCTCGATTATTTATTTCGCGGCCATCTCGAATATCGATCCGCAATTGTATGAGGCGGCCATTATTGACGGGGCGGGGCGGTTCAAGCGGATGTTCTATATTTCCATTCCGATGCTTGTGCCTGTCATCGCGATCATGCTGATTTTGTCCATGTCCGGTATTCTCGACGCGGGCTTTGATCAAATTTTCAATATGTATAACGTTAAAGTCTATAACGTCGCCGACATTATCGATACCTACGTATACCGCAAAGGCCTCATAGAAATGAATTACAGCTATGCCACCGCAGTCGGATTGTTCAAGTCGGTTGTAGCGCTGATTCTGATTATTGCAGTTAACCGCATAGTCAAATGGATTGGCGGCAAGGAGTACGCATTATGGTAAACGGTACGGGTGAGGTGAGAACCGCATGTTAAATGTGAAGAAGACGGCAGGGGAGCGGCTGTTTGACGTTGTGCTGTATGCCGCACTGGTTGTGATATTGTTCTGTACGCTGTACCCGTTCTGGACACAGGTTGTCATATCGCTGGATGGAGCCGGAGCCGACAGCGCTGCTTATTCATCGGGAATCATTTTGTTTCCGACCGAGCCGACCTTCGAGAGCTACAAGCTGGCTTTCAAGTTTGACGCCTTATGGACGGGGTATTGGAATACGATCGTTCGAACCGTGCTGGGCGTATGTTTGTCCACTGTGCTGACGGCGATTACGGCCTATCCGTTGTCCAAGCGGGATTTGCCGTGGAACGGCACCTTTACCGGGTATATCCTGTTTACGATGTTGTTTTCCGGGGGCTTGATTCCCACCTATCTGCTCATTAAGCAGCTGAATATGCTCGATACGATTTGGGCGCTTGTCATTCCAGGGGCGATCGGAGCGTTCAACGTACTGATTATGCGCAATTTCTTTCGCTCGATTCCCGATGAACTGGAGGAGTCGGCGCGGGTCGACGGAGCCGGGTACCTTCGCATTTTCACACAAATTGTTATTCCTTTGTCGAAGCCTGTACTGGCGACGATCGCATTATGGGTGGCCGTCGGCCACTGGAACGCCTGGTTTGACAGTATGATCTACATTTCCGATCCGAACAAGCAAGTGCTTCAGATCGTATTACGCAAAATTATTATTCAGAACAACATGTCGGATATAAACAGCGTCATTCAAAATTTGGGCAATAAGACGGAGTTTTCCGGAAGACAATTGCAGGCGACGGTAGTTATGTTCTCCATTATTCCGATGCTGATTGTGTATCCGTTCATCCAGAAATATTTTGTCAAAGGGGTAATGATTGGCGCTATTAAAGGGTAGCCCCTATTAATAGATAGATCCATCATTAAGAAGATCCATAAAAAAAGAAAGGGTTGGTTCGAATGAGGAAGGAGCGTTGGCTCATTATGGGGCTGTGCGCCGCCATGTTAACGCCGCTGATGGCGGGATGCGGCAGCAGCAACGGCGGCTCTGGAGGCGGAGAAGGGCAAACCAACGGAGATACCAGTAACACAACCAACAGTCAGACGGAGCAGAAGTCGGCCATCAAGCTGACCTTCTGGAACCTGGATGAAAATGTGCCGGAAGGCTCTGTCGGAGTGGAGGCGTTAAAGGAACATTTCGGCATCGATATCGATTTCATTGCCGCTACGCGCGAAGGGATGAAAGAAAAGCTGAACTTGATGATTTCTTCCGGAGACATACCGGATTGGTGGAAAGAGCCTTCTTTTACGGAATACGACAAGTTTCTCCAACAGGACGTGAGCGCGGAAATTCCGCAGGAGCTGATCGAACAGCATATGCCCAAATACCTGGAATGGCTTAAAAGGTTTCTGGGCGATGACCCGTTTAAATATGTCAGAAGGGACGGCAAAATTTATGGGCTACCTGTTATTTGGGACATTGGCATCGACGGCATTCAGCTTGGCTTCCGCGACGACTGGCTGAAGAAAGTCGGCATCGACAAAACGCCGGAAACGCTGGAGGAAATGGAAGCGGCATTGACGAAGTTCCGCAATGAAGATCCGGACGGCAACGGGAAGAAGGATACGTACGGCATTACCGCAACCGGTGAAAATGTGCAGAGCATGTTCAGTTCCGTATTCGGAGCGTTCGATGTCTACCCCAACATTTTCCGGGAAAGGAACGGCACCATTGTGCGGGGCGAAATCGAACCCGGGGCCAAGCAGGCGCTTGAGGTGCTGAACCGCTGGTACAAAAATGAACTGATCGATCCCGAATTTGTCGTGAATAAAGGCGAGAACGTGGAAGATAAAGTGATGACCGATAAAGTCGGCGCGGTTGAATATTACTGGTGGTCATTCCTGCCCGGCAACGCATTCCTCGGCGGAGAGTCATGGCATGACAAGCTGGCGAAGAAGTATGAAGGGTTTAGCTTCGCCACAGTCGGAGGGGTTAAGGGACCTGAGGGGAAATATGGCATTTCCCAATATAATCCGGCCTTTGCCTCGGGCGTAATGTTCGGCAAGCAATTGGAGAATGACCGGGAGAAAATGATCAAATATATGCAGGTATTCGAGGCAACGCAATTTAATCCTAAGTTTTACGAGCTGCTCCAGTTCGGCGAGAAGGGCAAGCATTGGAAAGAGAGTGAGAAAGGCACGGTTGAATTTATTGAGCCTTATACGGATGAGAAGGAGCGCAAAAAAGCGGGAATTGGCCACTACTCCATGGCCGGGTCGTTCAACGATTACGATTTCCAGACTTCCTATACATCGGATGAAAGCTTGCGTGAGCTGGCGAAGAATACTCGCGCCAAGGGAACGCGCAATATCGATATCCTCGCTCCGTTCAATAAACCGGTGTACAACGAAACGCGGGATAAGCTGAATCAATTAACGCTGCAAACGTACATCGACTTTATTACCGGACGAAAATCGCTCGATGAATTTGATAACTTTGTAGCGGAATGGAGAAAGATCGGCGGAGACAGCGTACTGGCCGAAGCGCAGAAAGTGTACGAGGAAAATTTGAAGTGAGCGACACTGGCGGGGCGGCGATGAGACGCCAAGAGCCGGGTGCGGAGGGTAAGGAGGCGGGAAAACGATGAAAAAAATTGCAGCGGGAAGCTTGCTGCTCTCCTTGAGCGGCAGCGGATGCATCGTGAGTTGGCAGGATACGGCGGACGGCCAGGAATATGCGTCAGCGTCCGCCGGCGGTTCGCCGTTGATTCGCGCGGTCGTAGATGGAAGGCTGTGCTTGCCTTCATCGGTCATATGCCGGGACGAAGGGGATGGGAAAACGAGTATGCTGACATTCGCTTTTGCAGATGTCGACATACAAATCACTGTGAAGCTGACTTGCAAAGAGAAGTATGCGAATTTTGAAGTTACACATATTGACGACGTGGATCGGGTGGATACAGTCATCTGGGGGCCTTATGTCACTGCGATGTCCGGTTCCATCGGCGAATCCGTCGGCGTCGTCCATAATGGCAATTTCGCCATCGGTCTCCAGGCTTTGAATGTGAAGACGGTTGGCGGCTGGCCGATTGAGCTGGAGAGGCCGGAGTATGTTCAGCCTTCCTACTCGGCGCCAAGAGGCGCCAAAGGAGAGGAGAGCGAAAGCGGAAGATCGGCCCCTGACGGCACACAGCCGTCCGACAGCAAATTCGAGTATGAAGTGTGTGCGGCATGGCCAGCGACTGAAGGCAGCCTGCTGCAGGCATTCGCGCGGAACCGTACGAAAGCGGGCCGCCGCGCAGTATGGAATTTGCCCGATATAACCGTCGAGCCGATCGGCGGAGAAGATGCCTGTATTGCCGGAACCCGGATCGCGCTGTTCGGTTGTCCGGCCGATCAGGTGCTGGATACGATCGAAGCGATCGAGCTTGGCGAAGGATTGCCGCATCCGACATTCGACGGCGTCTGGGGCAAAAGGTCGCCTGTTGCAACATGTTCATATCTGATCACCGATTTCTCCGAATCAACGATATTAGAAGCGGTTCACTATACGAAGCTGGCGGGTCTGCGTTATGTGTATCATCCCGATCCTTTTGCCGATTGGGGCCATTTTACTTTGAAGCCCGGCAGCTTTCCGAACGGGGATGAGGGACTGAAAGCTTGCGTCGAGGCGGCGGAAGCCGAGGGTGTCCATGTAGGTCTTCATACCTTATCCAACTTTACAACATTGAATGATGCTTATGTGACGCCGGTCCCGGATAAGCGGCTGCAGCTGGCCGGAACAGCCAGACTGACATCGGCCGTGGATACGGCGGCGGATCAGCTAGAGGTGGACGATCCCGTCCCGTTCAGAGCGCAGCTGTTCCGCCATTCGGCCCGGATCGGCGATGAACTGATCGAGTATGAGGCGGTGTCGGACAGCGCGCCGTGGAAGCTGCTTGGGGTGAAGCGCGGAGCGAACGGCACCGCAGCGTCAGCGCATGACGCCGGCACGGCGATCGGCCGGGTGTGGGATCATCCGTACGATGTTTTCTTCCCGAATATCGAGCTGCAGGATGCTTATAGCGAACGGATTTCGCGGTTGTATGCGTCTGCCGGATTAAAGCAGATTTCGTTCGACGGCCTGGAAGGGTTATACGCAACGGGGCAGGACGGGTATGGCGTGAACCGATTTGTCAAGCTCTGTTATGATCATTGGGGCGATGAAGTGATTAACGATGCGAGCATTGTCGTCCCGAACTATTTGTGGCATATTTTTACGCGCTTCAATTGGGGTGAACCGTGGGGAGCGGCGACGCGGGAAGGGCAATTGGAGTGGCGGCTGAGCAACCAGCGCTATTTTGCCCGCAATTTTATCCCGCCGATGCTGGGATGGTTCCTCATCCGTTCCGCCTCCGAGCGGTTCGAGGCAACGACGCTGGATGAGATCGAGTGGGTGCTGTCCAAAGCGGCCGGATTCGGCGCAGGCTTTGCCCTGGTTGCCGATATGGCCGTGCTGCGAAGAAACGGCAACATTGCAGCGCTGCTTGAGAAGGTAAGCGAATGGGAAGCGGCACGCCGCGCCGGCGCCTTCACACCGGAGCAGCGGGAGCGGCTCCGCAAGCCGAAGGGCGACTGGCATCTCGAGGCGGCCGGAGACGACGGCTGGCTGCTGTACCCGCTCGCCCGGTCCAAGCCGCTTATCTGCAGCCCCGCCGAACTGCAGCCGGGGCAGCCGGGGGGCTCGGATTGGGCATTGTACAATCCGTATGCTGCCCAGCCGCTAGCCTTTACGCTGCGCGTAGTGCCAACTTACGGCAATGAAGAGGCTTCCGTGAAGCGCCCCACTGTGTACACGGATGGCGTATATATGACGTTTGATACGGAAGTTATGGCCAACCAGTATCTGGTTTGCGACGGCGACCGGTACGGCAAAATTTACGACAGCAATTGGAATTTGCTGAGGACGGTGCAGGCTTCGGCGGAAGCGCCGACGGTCCGGCACGGCGGGCAAACGCTCTCCTTCAGCTGCAAGTTTGTGGGCGAGCCGAAGCCGGAGGTTCGTGTCACGGTAATGATGCGTGGCGAACCGGAGAGGGTCGGTGTCCCGGCCGTCCGCAGCAACTAAATAAGGAAGGCGGAGCCGTCCCGGTTTACGGGACGGCTCTTTTAATGTACAATTTATAAGACCGGGCCCCCCTGTAAAATACCGTATAAACTCTATCGAAGTAGAGTCCAGGGAGAGCGACCGCGGTTGGAGGAAGGTATAGACGAGGATGCCGACGCTGTTTGGCTGCGGACGGATACGCTATGCTTCGAAGGTCGCGCGTCGCCGGCATTATAGCGGACTCTCAAATTCCTGCGTTAATACATAAATTATGAATCGATTCAGTACACCCGAGGAAAAAGCCTGCGAAAATGCACTAATTTCGCTCTAAAATCACCCGATCCCTCCTGGAACGGGAAAAAAGCTGTATTTTCTCAGGCTTTGCAGCGGATACGGAGCCGCCCGGCTAAAAGCATGAAGAATTGCAGGCTTTTTGGGATGGCGCAATCAGAGTGGAAGCACCCGGCGCTATCGCCTTCAACAAAATATCAATGTTTTACAGACAGGTGGGATCGGAGCCTATGAAAAAATGGTTTCAAAAGCTGTATTCGGAATATTTGCTTATTCCGCGGGCGGTCCGCCTGCTTTTTCTATGGGGCTGGATCATTCTCCTATGGTATCTGGTGCTTAAATATTTTTCAATATTTTCGTGATGTGCTACATTTAATAGTAACTACAGCTAGAGGAGAATGGACATGGTTGCTGAACAGAAGACAGATTTATCCGGGACTTCGGGTTCCGGATCGAATAGACGCGGAGGGCGAATCCTCGTCGTAACCGCCGTTGCCGCCGAGCGGGAGGCCGTGCTGCGCGGGCTGCAGGACGCCGGCAGGTTCGATGTCCTGGCTGCGGGCGTGGGGCCGGCTGCCGCTGCGGCGGGCACGGCTGCGGCTCTGGCCTCCTCCGGGTACGGCCTGGTGATCAGCGCCGGAATCGGCGGCGGCTTCACCGGCCGGGCGGAGGTCGGCTCACTGGTCGTGGCGGACGAGATCGTCGCCGCCGACCTGGGAGCCGAGACGCCGGAAGGCTACCGCAGCGTGGACGAGCTGGGCTTCGGCGCTGCCCGCATCCCGGCCGATGCCGGCTTGGTGGCCCGGCTGGACGCGGCGCTGCGCGAAGCCGGCTTGGCGGTCGCG
>NZ_JBHTIU010000092.1:0-19235 GCF_042677205.1 Paenibacillus residui | reverse complement strand
GCGCCCTGCCGCGCCCGCTGCTGCGCCGGCGCCCGCCACTGCTCCGCCGAGCGGGCGCTGCCGCTGGAGCTGAAGCCGCCTGAGCTCGCTCCAGGCGGCTTCATCCTCCAGCGAGTACAGCTGGGCGGCGAGCAGCTTGACGGCGTCGTCCTGATGCTGCAGCCGGGCTTTGACCAGCAGCAGCTTGCCCTTATCGACCAGGCTTCCGTACTTTTTCCAGGCTTCGGGAAAAATAACGGTCTCGACCCGGTCGATCCGGTCCTCCAGCTCCATGAAAGCCATCTGCTGCCCCTTCTTCGTCACGATCAATCTCACGGAAACTACCATGCCGACTACAGCTACCTGACTGTTATCCGGCAGCTCGGGCAGCAGATGTATGGCATCGGTCTCCGCTTCGCGCAGCCGGTTCTCGTATCCGTCCAGCGGATGCCCCGACAGATACAGGCCCAGCAGCTCCTTCTCCATCTCCAGCTGCTGCATCCTGGTATAAGGCTGCACGTCCGGATACTCGATAGTCCAGTTGGCTTCCTCGGTAAAGCCAAACAGGTGAAGCTGCAAATCGTCGCTTTCCTTCTTCCACTTCACCGCCGCCTCGACCGTTTCATCCAGGACGGCCAGCAACTGGGCGCGATGGCCGGGCAGAGAGCCGAAGGCACCGGCCTGGATCAGCGATTCGATAACACGCTTGTTGCAGACCCGCAAATCCACGCGGCGACAGAAATCGAGCAGATCCTCGAACGGCCGCTCTTCCCTTGCTTTAACTATCGCTTCAATCGCCTGTGCTCCGACATTCTTGATGGCGGCCAGCCCGAAGCGGATGCAGTCGAAGCCCCCGCGGCCTATGAATTCACCCGCGTCCCCGGCTCGCTCCCCTTCTTCCGGAACATTCCCTATCCTTCCGGAATCTGACGCTGGAAGAACCGGCGCTCCCATATCCTCCGTTGCCCCCGGCGGGAGCGGGGAATTCCCATGTTCCTGCGCAGGCTGCTCCGGCATGCCGCTATCGCGGGAATCTGCACTCGCTCCCCCGGACTGATCTGACAGCCTGGCCGGAGTGAAATAATAGCCGCTCTCATTGACGTCCGGCGGCAGCACGACGATGCCCATCCGGCGGCATTCATCGACGTATTCGGCCACTTTGCGGTGACTGCCCATAACCGCCGTCAGCATAGAGGCCATAAATTGCACCGGATAATGCGCCTTCAGGTAGGCCGTCTGATAGGCCAGCACCCCGTAAGCCGTGGCATGCGCCCGGGGAAAGCCGTAATCGGCAAAACGGACGATCATATCATAGACCCGGTTGGCTTCCTCCTCGGTGCGTCCTTGCTTCACGCTGCCCGCTACGAAGAAAGCACGCTGTTCGTCCAGCACCTCGCGCTTCTTCTTGCTGACGGCTCTCCTCAGCAAGTCCGCCTGTCCGAGACTGAAGCCGGCCATCGTAGCCGCGATTTGCATGATCTGCTCCTGGTATACGATGATCCCGTAAGTATCTTTAAGTATTGGCACGAGCGATTCATGCGGATATTCCACTTCGATCAATCCGTGCTTGGCTTGAATATATTTCGGAATAAAATCCATCGGCCCCGGACGGTACAGAGCATTCACCGAAATGATGTCCTCAAATTCCGATGGCTTCAATTCCTTCAGCACCCGGCGCATCCCGGGGGATTCCAATTGGAATATCCCTGTCGTATCCCCTCTGCCAAGAAGCCGGTAAGTATCCGGATCGTCGTATAAGGAGTGGGAGAAATCAATGTGCTTCCCGCATTGCTCCTCCACAAATTTCAATGTTCGCTCAATAATCGAGAGGGTCCTCAAGCCGAGAAAATCCATCTTGAGCATTCCGACCGCTTCCAGATGCTCCATCGTATACTGGGTCAGAGTGGTGCCCTCGGCCCCCTCCTGCAGCGGAACGTAGTTGGTCAGCGGTTCACGGGAAATGACTATTCCGGCCGCATGCGTTGAAGCGTGGCGGGGCATTCCCTCCACCTTACGGGCCAGGTCTATCAATTCCGCCGTTCTGGCATTCTGCTTGCATAATTCCTGCAGCTCAGGATTGACCTCAAGCGCCCTCTCCAGCGAGATGCCCATCGCATTCGGAATCATCTTCGCCGCGCGGTCCACTTCGTTATAGGGCATATTGAGCACCCGTCCGACATCGCGGACGGCGCCTCTCGCCGCCATCGTTCCGAATGTAATAATATGGGCCACATGCTCCGCTCCATATTTACGCGTGACGTACCCGATCACTTCATCCCTTCGCAAATCGCTGAAGTCGATATCAATATCCGGCATCGATACCCTCTCCGGGTTCAGGAAGCGTTCGAAGAACAAACGGTAACGGATCGGGTCCACATTCGTAATGTTCAATACATAGGCGACGAGACTCCCGGCAGACGACCCCCTGCCGGGCCCGGTCGCAATTCCCTGCTCATGGGCGAAGCGGATGAAGTCCCACACGATCAGGAAATAATCGGAGAAGCCCATCTTATCGATGATGCTGAGCTCATAGGCCAGCCGTTCCTCCAGCGTCCTGCGATAATCCTCATCCGCCCATTCCCCGCGGCCGGCGTAGCGTCGCTCCAATCCTTCCCTGCACAGCACGGCAAGATAATCTCCGGCCGACATCCCCTGCGGGATCGGCTCGAATCTCGGAAGAATCGCCCGCCCGAACTCCAGCTCCAGCCGGCATTTGTCAGCGATGGCTTCCGTATTCGATACAGCTTCCGGGACATGGACGAACAGACGGGCCATCTCTTCGCCGCTCTTCAAGTAAAGCTGTGTCGTCTCCATCCGGAAGCGCTCCGGATCATCCATTGTCTTACCGGTGCCGATGCAAATGAGAATATCTTGCACCGCATGATCCTCCGGCCTGACATAATGGACATCGTTGGTCGCCACCAGCGGGATTCCGGTTTCCCGGCCCAGGCGGATCATCTCCTGCATAACCTTCTTCTGTTCCGTCAGGCCGTGATCCTGGATTTCCAAATAGTAATCCTCTCCGAAGATCCCGTAATATCTCTCGGCCGCAGCCTTCGCTTGCTCGTATTGATCATGAAGCAGAAGCTGGGAAATTTCCCCTCCGAGACAAGAGCTCAGGCAGATCAAGCCTTCGGAGTACCTTGCCAAATGATCATGGTCGATCCGCGGCTTGTAATGGAAGCCTTCGAGATGGCCGATTGAACAAAGCTTCATCAAATTCCGGTAGCCGGTCTCGTTCTTGGCCAGAAGAATGAGGTGATAAATCGGCTGCTCCTGCCGCGAGCCCTTGTCATGCAGAGAACCGCTTGTGAAATACATCTCACAGCCAATAATAGGCTTGATTCCCCGCTGAACACACGCTTTGTAGAAAGCGATCGCCCCATACATAACTCCGTGATCCGTAAGGGCAAGGGACGACATGCCGAGCCGGGCGGCCTGGTCCACTAATTCCTCGATTCTTGCCGCCCCGTCCAGCAAGCTATATTCACTATGAACATGAAGATGTACGAAGCCGTTCATTTTCCGTTCTCCCTCTCTTTAACTTCTGCCTACTATTTTATCATATTCCGCGGCAAGAGGCGAACCCACATTCGCATCCGTTATTCGTATCTCTTTACTCTTTTTTCCCGCTCCACTCTTTCCGCTTATTCCTCTGCCCTCCGGAATCCTCCGTAAGCTCTGATTCTGTACTGTAAAAATGATAACCCTAATCAAACACAATCTGTAAGTTGCGCTCCGGCCGCCGTTTTTTTAACCGGCCTGTCTTCTATGCCGGACAGGTCTGTCATACATATAGAATTATAGGACAAACGGCAAAGGATGGGGTTATCATGACCACTTTCTTAACTAAGCTGACCATGGATTTTTTCATCGCCTTCGGAATCGTACTCGGGGGCAGCATGCTTGGCGGGATGGCGGCCGTCTTTATCCTTCAGCCTCCAGCCGTCTATATGCTCAAAATAGCGGAGAATATTAAAATCTGGGCCATGGTAGCCGCCGTCGGAGGAACCATCGACCCTCTGCGGGTCATTGAATTTAACTTTACCGAAGGCTATCTGTCGCCCGCGATTAAACAGATTCTATATTTCATCGTGGCGTTCATCGGGGCTCAGATGGCTTACCACCTGATCCAATGGATCTGCGAGGGCAGCGGGTCGTCATGAGAGTGCCCAACTTCGACCGTTATCGGCATTGGCTAGCCCGGTTCGGCTTATTCCTGGCGGGCGTCATTATTGGCGCCGCTCTTTTCATGGGCATCTACCAGCAGAACTTCTCCCTGCTGGCCAGCCGCAATGCGGACCTGGAGCAGGAAATCCGGGAATTGAGGAACGAAATAGAAACCTATAGCAAAAACAGAAAGCAGGCGGCGTACATCGGGGGAATTTTCGTCCATCTGGAGGAAGGGCATACGCTGGACGACCTGTCGAAGGTCGAGCTGGAGAAGAGGGTCCACGAGGATTTAAAGGTTTTGAGCGGCAAGCCGGTGGCGGATTTCAAAAAAGATCCGAAGCTGTACATGAAGCTGATCGAGAAGCCATACCCCGGTATTTATGACAAGGACTACCGGGTGGAGGTTACGACGCTTATGCTCGTTCAGTCGGAATTGCGGGTATGGTTTCGGGCGAAACCGCTGGCCCGAAATTGATTTTTGGCGGGAAAATCAGTACAGTTAAGAAAAACGACCTAAAAGGATGATCGCAGCTATGAACTGGTATCACTATTTCCTGTTTTTCCTTGTCCTCGCTACGCTTGCGGCCTCGGTCCTATACAGCATACGTTACCGAACCCGCAGAGACCCGCAGACCAAGAGAATCGAAGCCGCCAAGATGAACATCTCCATGGGCTTTATGCTGATTTTCGTCGCCCTGACACAATTTACCCTGTTCGACCCCAGTTTCCTGCGCGGAGCGATCGGCGCTGTTTTTTTGCTGTTGGGGCTGTTTAACGCCTATGCCGGGTTCAAAAATTACTCGTCCTACAAAAAAAGCTCGCATTAATACCTTTTTACGTAAACATCTTCTTATCCAAACATTCCAAAAGAGCTGCAGGCCTCTGAAGTCTATCCCTGATCGTATTCGGGGGCCCGGCCCCTTTGGAAGCTTTCCTCCCCAAGTATGGTTTCCGTCTAGGCCTGGTCAAACATTTGAGCCGTGACCATTGCTTTGGCCACCAATTGCCCTCCGTGATAAATTTCGACATCGATTTTTCCATATTTACGGCTTACTTCGATGACGTTGGGCCGAATTTCTACCTCCGTCTCCATTTGGACCGGACGCAGGTAATAGGTGGAGATGTTGTCGATGACCAGATCCCCTTTGCGGCTATTCTGAACCGCCCGATAAGCGGCTTGTGTCATCAATGTCGTCAATACTCCGGCCGAAGCCGCTCCCAGATGGTTGGTCATTTGCGGGGTAACCATACCCTTGAACCAGATGGTTCCGTCCTCCGACTTCATTTCTTCAAAACCGCTCCAGATCAAATCCTCGAATGTCTCCCCGATTTGCGGCTGTCTCTGGATATACTGCATCACCTTAAGAACATCCTTGCGGCTGATGACCCCGACTATTTTGCGGTTAGCGTCAATGACCGGCAGCAGTTCAATGCCTTCCCACACCATAAGATGGGCGGCGGAAGCAATCGTTGCCTGAAGATGGATCGTTATCGGATTTCGGGTCATCACCCGGTCCACCGTCTGCTCCGGCCCGGCATCGACCAGATGCTTGGAAGTGACCATTCCGACTACGCGATTCCATTCGTCTACAACCGGGAACCGGTTATGGCCGCTCTCCTCGATAAGCTGCCGCAGTTCCTTCACTTTCTGGCTGCTTTTTAGTGCATACACGATGCTTTGCGGGGAGATGATGTCCTGAACCAGCATGATCTTCTTCTTGATCAGACGGTCATAAATCGCCCGGTTGATCATCGAAGCCACCGTGAACGTATCGTAGCTGCTGGAGATGATCGGCAGCCCGAGCTCATCGGCCAGCTGAACAATCTCGGGACTCGGCTCGAAGCCGCCCGTAATAAGAACCGCTGCGCCGGTCTCGAGCGCGATTTGCTGCGCCTTCTGCCGGTTGCCGACGATCAGCAGATTGCCGGCCTCGATATAACGCAGCATAGCTTCCTCCTGCATCGCTCCAATCACGAACTTGTTCAGCGACTTATGAAGCCCGTCCGCGCCGCCGAGCACTTCCCCGTCAACAATATTGACCACTTCACCGTAGGTGAGCTTATCGATATTGTGACGCTGTTTTTTCTCAATGCGAACCGAGCCGATGCGGTCCTTGGTGCTGACCAATCCCTGACTTTCCGCCTCCTTGATCGCCCGGTATGCGGTCCCTTCGCTGACCCCCATTTCTTTGGCAATTTTGCGTACGGATATTTTGCTGCCCACTTTTAGCTGGGTTATATATCTTAAAATGGTTTCGTGCTTTGTTAATGTATCTTCCTGAGCAGAATATTCCATCTGTTACACCCCATCGGTTCGTTACTGTATCATACTGTGATAATCATTATAGTATGAAACGGATAACTGTTTCAATGCGGGAGGTGATATGGCCTGCATTATTGCTTTTAATCGACACATTTTTCCAATAAAATGGAAAGATACGTGCCCTTGTATCTGCCTCGCTTCTTGGGTAAGTTTGCCAGTCCTTCTTATTAATGCTATAAGTACAAAAAAACCGCAGGATTTCATATCCTGCGGCCGGCCTTCCCTGTGTGTCACCGAAACTACTTCCGGCTATTTTCGCATCTGCAAAAGCTTCCCTTTCCCTTCCAGACGCTGCTTCATCTGCCATCTTCTCATCTGCTTGATTTTACCCAGCTCCTGCCGCGTTTCCTCGTCTACCCCAAGGATATGATGAAGCTGTGCGCCGACAATCAACAGCGCAAATCCAATCCAGACGATGCTGAATACGGTGGCCATCGTCCAGCCTCCGCCAACCTCCAACTGCGGGACGGCATACATCAGCATGCCGAGAGCCAGGCTCAGATAAATCACATTCTTGAATCCCTTCATGCGGGAAGCACTCCTCTCCGTTATGGAAGTTAATAACCGCCTCGAAACCCGCTTCTTAACTTCCGGCTTCTCACATCAAACTTCTATTTTAACTTATGCGGAGAGAAGGGGGGGTATGACTACTTGTACAATTCCTGCAGCGATTCCCCCAGAATTTTTTGCACATCTTCAAAAATGACCGACAACCGCTTCTCGGCCTCCATCAGCCGACGGATATTCAAATTCAGCGAAATGACTTCATAAAGCTTCTCCATGTTTTCCATTTCCTCCTGGGCAGGCCTTTCTCCCGTCATCAACCTGCTCTGCAGTTCAAGCTGCTTCGCACGAAAATCATCGAGCATCCGCTTGGAATCGGGATCGGCGTCTATGGCCTGTTTGGCCTCCTTGGCTTGCAGAAACTCGCCGCTGCCTTTAATCGCTTGCGCCAACTCGCGGGCTTTGTCATGAATATTCATTATTTTCCTCCTTAATCTTCCATAAATTCGTTTCACTCCAAGATAAGGTGATCGCGCAAAACGCACAGTTTTCGGAACTTCAAATCCATTTCCCGAATTCGCGATATCGTTTCTGTTCCTTATCAATACACAATAACAGTGTATGGCTTTATGCTCGTTCTTCGTAACCTTTTTTTGCGTATTCATTCTCCAGCTAAAATTCTCCCTGTTCCCCTCACCGCACCCATAGCATCAGAATGGACTGGAACAGGCCTATGAATCCCCCCAGCAGCACACCAAGCCATGTAATCGCACGGAATTCCTTACCGGACACGCTTAATATAATGTTCTCCAGCTGCTCTACCGGGAATTTCTCCACTTCTTCCTCTACCAAAGCCGGAAGATTGATGGCTCCGACCATTTTATCCATGTTCTGAGACAGCGCCCCGAGCACACGGGAAGTGAGGCCGGGGACCCTCTCGAGCATCCATGCCTTCCTTGGTCCAATCAACTCACGCAGCTGCAGGCTGCCGACGCGATCCAGCCACTCCTCCCACGGCAAGCGCGAAGCGGCCTGAATGCCTGCCCATTCGCGCGCATCCTGCCCGGTGCAGTATCCGATTATTTGCTTGAGCGTGATCTTCTCGATCTGCTGAAGCTTCCTCTGCATGAAATCCGCCAGAGTGCTGCGGAATTCCTCCGAATCCAACTGCTTGTACAAGGCACTGCGGACCTTGCCGGCTATTTTGTCCTCATCCATGAAAATTCCCGCAAGCGTCCCGAGGAAGCCGCCTGCCTGCTCCATGAACTGGACCGTCAGCTTGCGCAGCATCTGCTCTCCCTTCGGCGATTGAAGCTCCGCTTTCATTTGCTCCACGAAGATTTCCGAGCCCCAACGAATTAGCTCCTGCTTGCGGCTTTCCGACCAATCCGGAACCAGCCTGTCTAAGGTCAGCTCAGACAATTCATGGCGGTCCCAGAAAGCATGGACTGCTTGTGCGGACTTATCCCGCAGCCAGCGGGCCAATTGCTCCCTGCCCTCCGCCAGCTGCTCCGGAGTCCAGATGCGCTGCGCCAGCTGCTCCACCGTTTCCTCGCTCTCGGCCCATTGATGGATCCACTGATTCAGCTTCTCTTCCACCCGGCCTACGAAAACCGGTTTATGAAGAAGTGAAGCCAGGCCCTGGGTTGTAACCAGATGCTCTGCGACGATTTTGCCCAAAGACTGGCCGATTTCCGCCTTCCGTTTCGGAATCAGCCCGGGGGTAAAAGGAAGACGGCGGCCGCGAATGTAAATCGCATCCCGCGGATGGAACAGCATTTTGATAGCCAAGTGATTGGTTATCCCGCCGACGAATGCTGCAACGGTTACTGCGATCAATATAGTAATAAGCTCCTTCATGGCAGGCTCCTTTCCTGTAAGATGGGCATTTTCCAATCACCAAGAAAATTATGTCCTCATATGATGAATTAGTTAAATATACCAAAGATGCAGACAGCGGTGGAGGGGGACTTACCCATGGCGAGTATAAAAGTAACGATACACACAAAAAACAGCAGCCGCCTGGACAGCCAGACGGTCGTTCTCAAGGAAGCCCTCGTCAAAAAACTGAACATTCCGACCCAACACAGCGTCACCCTTCAATTCGGCTCGATGAAGCAGGAAGTCAGAGTCGTGCCCGCGGCCAGACCTACTTCCTTGCGGATGAGCGAATCGCTTGCCGGCACATTCAGTTTGACGCATGGAGATACGCTTAGTCTAAGCTACCGGCCTGATACACAGACGATCCGCATAGGTCCGTTAATCGGCGTAATGATCAGCCGGGTCACTTCACAGACCCCGGACCGGCCCTTCGGATCTAATACCGCGTTCTGCCGGGAATTGTCGCTGGCCTGCGCGAAGCTGGGCGGAATGGTGTATTTCTTCACTCCCGAGGATTTGCCTATTCAAGGAGACAGGCTGAACGGGTGGGTTTACCGGAGCCAATGGAGCAAAGCCTCCTTTCCGGTACCGGATTGCGTATACAACCGCCTCACGACCCGCAAGCTGGAAAACAGCGCCAAAGTTCAGCAGATGATTAGAGAGATCAAAACACGTTACCATTCCTCGATCTTTAACGAAAAATATTTGAACAAAACCGAAGTGTTTCATGCACTGAAGCAAGTTCCCGCAATGCGGGTCTATCTGCCGGAATCGTATTCCTTCTCCGGCTTCGACATGCTTAAATCCATGTGCAATAAACACAGCATCGTGTTCCTCAAGCCGGTAACCGGGAGTTTGGGTAAAGGGATCATCCGCATCTCCCGGAGCGCTAACGGCTATCATTGTCATTTTAACCAATCGGTGGGGATGCGTAAACTTAGCTTTCCTACTCTTAAGAAGTTGTACTCCGCCATATCGGGAAGATTGCGGAAATCCAAGTATCAAATTCAGCAAGGATTGCGGCTAATCGATTGCGCCGGACGCCCCATCGATTTTCGCGCCCTGGTGCAGAAAAATAAGAAAGGAAGCTGGTCCGTGACTTCCATTGTCGGAAGAATCGCCGGCAGCAACAATTTTGTGTCCAATTTGGCCAGAGGCGGCAGTCTGACCTCCGTCGGGAATGCAATAGCCCGTTCTAATCTGGCCTCGCAGGGCCGGGCTTCCGCCCACCTGAAATTGCGTAAGGCCGCACTTGCGATCGCCGTCGGCCTGGATGACAAAATCCCCGAGCATTTCGGTGAACTGGGGGTAGACCTGGCCCTGGATATCCAAGGCCGCGTATGGCTGCTTGAGGTTAACTCCAAGCCGTCCAAAGAGGACAATTCCGCTCTGGTACAGACCAAAATCAGACCATCGGTCAAACGGATAGTCGAATACGCCCAGCATCTGGCGAAAACTTGAAAGGTGGCCCCCTATGAATATTACCGATCATAACCGGGTTGGCATACTCGTTGGCGAAGAAGCGGACCTTCCATGGTTTGTTGATTCCGGCTTCTATTCACTTCTTATCCGGCATGGGAACCGGCTGGGGTTGGATGTATACGTAATTACCCCCTCGTCTTCGATGAGCGAAGGAACCGGAATGATCGGATATCGGTATTCGGCTGCCGCTGGGACATGGAGCGAGGAGCCTGTACCACTGCCCGACTTGGTTTATGACAGAGTTTTCCAGAAGGATGCCCGCGGGCTGCTTCGGTACCGCTCTTCATTAGTAGAACTAAGAAGAAAACAGGACTTTATTCTTCTCGGCAACGGATTGCCGGGTAAATGGAAGGTCCATCAGGCACTTCTTCGCGAACCGGGACTGAGAAGGCTGGTGCCGAGAACGGTCCGGCTGCAGGATGCCTCCCTCCTCGTTTCATGGTTCCGAAGCTGTCCTTCCGCATTTCTCAAGCCTGACTCGGGCACCCAAGGCAAAGGGGCTATCCGCATTATAAAACAAGAAGACAGCGGGCTGTATTACTTGGAAGGACGGGATTTCAATAACAAGCCTTTTGCTCATAAATTTCATTCGGTGAACGACCTTGTTTCGTGGGTCCGCCGCTTTGCCAGCCGGCGGTATCTGCTTCAGCCTAATCTTAACCTGATTTCCCGTTCCGGGGATGTGTATGACGTTCGTTCACTTGTCCAGAAGAATGGAGAAGGCAGGTGGACGTTAACGGGAATGGCTGTCCGCCGGGGATCTTCAGGAAGTGTAACAGCGAACCTGCACGGCGGGGGGAGCGCTGAAGCGGCCGAGCCATTCCTCCAGGAACAATTTGGTACGGAGCGGGGGAAAGAAAAATGTGCACTCCTGCGCAGCCTTTCCCTTCTAATAGCAGAGCATCTTGAAGGGCATTTTGGCAGGCTGGCCGAGCTGGGAATCGACTTCGGAGTGGATCAGGACGGCAGGATCTGGTTGATCGAGGTCAATTCCAAGCCGGGAAGATCGGTGTTTCGGTTATTGTGCGACGAAGAAGCCAGACGTAACTCTCTTGCTTACCCGATGGCCTATGCTTCCTACTTGCTTGCGCAGCGAGGAGATCATATATGGAGGAATCACCGCCTTCGTTTCCCCCTCCGCTCTCAAGGAACCACCGGAATTAAACCGTCTTTAACTATAAATGAGTGAATAAGGGGGCTTGCAAGGCTGCCCCATACCAATGTCAGCTTACGCTTTCGATGAAGGTTTTACTCCGTAAAACCCTTAGGAGGGTACCCAATGAGTTTGACAACTTGCAATATCCTAATTTCACAGCAATCGGAAAGAGCGGTTACGGTCACTCGCTCCCTGAGCAAACAACTGCAATTAAGCACTTCCCGTTCGATTACACTCCGATTCGGCAACCGCTCTTCCACACAGCCGGTACGCATCATTAATCGCAAAGGGAGCTTTGTTGTCGTCCCGCAATCCGTAGCCTCCACCATCCGGCTGCCGTCAGGAGGCAAATGTATGGTCAAGAGCAATACCGGACGGGATCTGCAATTCGGCCCGCTCATCGGCATAATGACCTACACCAGCAATAACCCGGTTCTTCCTTTCGGCGCGAGAACCGGCTTTATTAAAGAATTTCTGCGAGCGGCCGGAGACCGCCCGGCTTTTTATTTCGTTTTCTCTCCGCGCAATGTCAATTGGGAAGAAGAGGTCATTACCGGCTATTTTCCGGGTTCGGGCGGCAGATGGGTGCGCAAGACCGTCCCGCTTCCGGATGTCATCTACAACCGTCTTCCGAGCCGCAGCGCGGAAAAAAGCATGTCTATGGAGGATTTCAAAGCCAAGTTTGTGCGCAGAAGAATTCCTTTGTTCAACTGGAGCTTCTTCGACAAATCGGACGTCTACCGGCTGCTGGAAGCAGATGAGGCAAATAAATATGTTCCGGAATCTCATAACCGCCCCACCCCGGACCTCATTCGCGAAATGCTGGAGAAGCACCGGTTCGTTTATCTGAAGCCTACGGCAGGAAGCCTTGGAATCGGCATTTATCGGTTGACCTACAATCCGGAGAGAGGCTATTTCGCCCGATTCCGCCGAAACAGCGGTAATGTGCTGATCCGCTTCTCCAGGTTCGAGGGGCTAATGAGAATGCTGAGAGCCCATAATGTCCGGCTGCAATATTATGTTGTTCAGCAGGGAATACGGCTGATCGAAATCGATAACTGCCCGATCGATTTCCGCTTCCATATGACCAAGGACGGCAACAATGAATGGGTTGCGGCGGGAATAGGCGCCAAGAAGGCGGGCAAAGGCAGCGTTACGACCCACGTCCGAACCGGCGGCCAACTAATGACTCCCGAGCAGGTGCTCAGCAGAGTGTTCGGCACAAGAGGCGACAAAATTCTGGATCATGCCAAAGAGGTCGCCGTTAAACTGGCCGAGTCGATTGAGAGGAATTATTCCCGCCCGTTGGGAGAGCTGGGCTTCGATATCGGCATTGACAAAAACGAAAATATCTGGATGTTCGAAGCGAACGCCAAGCCGGGGCGGTCCATCTTCAAGCATCCCTCTCTGAAAGCCCAAGGCAAGGCATCCCTCGTCAATATCATCGAGCATTGTATGTATTTAAGCCGTTTTCAACTGAGGAGGGAGGGATAGGTGGATTTTCATTTACACGAATGGCCTTCCCATTCTCAGCCCAATATTGCTATCTTGACTATGCCGGATGAAAAGAGGCCGTTCCGCGGAAATCATTATAATTTCATAGATTTAATTCGCTGCGGCAAAGAAATGGGGGCATTCGTCTATGTCATAACGGTTAATGACGTCAAGCTGTGGAACCGGAGAATCAACAGCTACGTCTATAATCCGGAGACGAAAACATGGACCCAGATGATGCTTCCGCTGCCGGATGTCGTATACAACCGGATTCCGACACGCAAGGACGAACTTCGTCCGGAGGTTCAGCAGACGATTCATTCCCTGCTTCGGCATTCGCACATCCGGCTTTTCAATCCTTTCTTTTTTAACAAATGGACATTGTTCGAATGGCTGAACAAAACGAAATCGACCAAAAGATATATTCCGGCCACGAAACGGCTGACCAGCCTGCAGGATTTGGAGCTGTTCCTGAAGCATTTCCCCACCGTCTATCTGAAGCCGGCACGGGGCAAGGCCGGCAAAGGAATTATGAGAATCGAAACCGGGAGTCCCAAGGCGAAGAACTCCTACCGGTTAATCATCCAGACCTTCCGGAAAAGCCATATTTCCCTTCATACCCACCTTCCTAAGCTATGGGCGGTATTAAAGGAGCAGATTGGCTCGGAGGATTATATTATCCAGCAGGGCATCCGGCTGTCCAGCTACCAGAACCGCCCGTTCGACCTGCGCGTGCTGGTGCAGAAAAACCGCAAAGGAAGCTGGAGCCTCACCGGGATCGGCGCCAGAGTGGCAGGAAAGCTAAGCATTACAACCCATGTGCCCCGCGGAGGCTCGATCGATGAGCCGGAAAAATGTCTAAGTGCTACCTTCGGCAAGGAGGCCGCACGCTCCATCCTGCTGAAGGTGAAGAAGACGGCCTACTCCATCGCCCGCCGGATTGAGAAAGCTTCGGGGCATACCCTCGGGGAAATGTCTATGGACCTTGGAGTAGACACCTCCGGACAGATCTGGTTCTTCGAGGCCAATTCCCGGCCGATGAAATTTGATGAGCCGGATATCCGCAAAAAATCGTTGGAGCGAATCATCCAATACAGCCTTTATTTAAGTAAAGCCAAGAAAAAAGTAAGCGGGTGATACTTGTGACACAAGCGACACTCGGCATTATGACCCTGTATGTAGGGAACCGACAGATTGAAGAGCTTCATGTCTATAGAAAATTATGCGTGCTGGGCAACAAGCTGGGATTGTCGGTAATGATCTTCACTCCGGAAGACGTGGCTTCCTCCAAAAAATTGATTCATGCCTTGATTTATGATTCCGGCCAGCGTAAATGGCTTCGGAAATGGATGCCGTTTCCGAAGCTCATTTATGACCGGTGCCGCTTCCAGCGAACCTACCGTTTCCAGCAGCTCAAACAATTTCGGGCCAAATACGGACATTTGAAATTTCTTAATCTGCCCATGAATCACAAATGGGGGAATCATCGGCTGTTGGCGGGGAATCCGAAAATTGCCGAGCATCTGCCGGAAACTGTCCGCTATCAGCAGAAAGAGGATTTGTTTCGCTTTCTCCGTAAATATCCGCTGGTTTACCTGAAGCCTGAGGACGGGACCGGCGGCAGAGGGATTATAAGCCTGCGAAGGACTGAAGGAGGAAGGTTCTTGCTGCGGGGCCGTAACCGTCAGCGGAAAATTATCGAACCTCTTCTGCTGAGCCCCGAACAAATTCCCGTTAAGCTGAGCGACTGGAATTTGAAGAAGCACTATCTGATCCAGCAAGGTATCGATATTACACTGCCGGATGGCCGTGTGCATGATTTTCGCCTGCTGATCCAGAAGAACGGTCACGGGGAGTGGGAGGTAACCGGCTGTGCCGGAAGGATAGGCCCGAGCAGAAGCGTCACTTCCAATCTGCACGGCGGAGGGTCTGCCGCCTCAATGGAAGCTCTGCTGAGGAAAAGATTCGATGCGGATAAAGTGAAGGCCATCCGCGACAGCATGACTTCGTTAAGCCACGAAGTCGTCCGCCATCTCGAAAGGCACTTCAAACAGTTGTGCGAGATGGCTCTGGACATTGCCGTCGACCGCAAAGGAAAGGTCTGGCTGCTGGAGGTCAACCCTAAGCCGTCCCGCGAAGTTTTCCACCGGATCGGTCAGCACCAAACCTATTTAAAGGCTTTGAGGCGGCCGCTGGAATATGCTATATGGCTGCATAATAATGAACTGGAGAAGCCGAAGAGCCACGCGACGACGAATACTGAAAGGCCGGATAATGGCAAGGGTGATGCATTTGTAAGCATGAATCATGAAGAGCCGGGAAAATCGGATGAGGATATGAAGCCGAAAATGTCCGGCTGATGGAAAGTTTTCCAGCAGGAAGGACTGCGGAACTTATCGGGGGAAATAGAAGCATTCCTGCATCTATTTCCTCCGTTTCAGAGTCTTCTGGGGAAACAGACGCACTTTTGCTTTGATTACGCTGTTCTTAATACAACATTTAAGGGGCTGTCCAGAAAGTCCCTAAAATAAAAAGTTGGAGGGAAAGTAAAATTTTCCGCTCCAACTTTTTTTGTGCGCTGCTTTTGTAGGAAAGCAGCGAGGCGGATGCCTGCTACTTTCAATATATTGTGAGCCTGAACCTTTTCGCAGAGTTACATGGTATGATCAGGCATGTAAAACTGCCTCTTCCGTCTTGTCAACGAATCTGAGAACCGCTATTGCCGCCAAAACGACGCCATTTAAATTGTTATCCGAAAATAGTAATGCTCCATGACCTACTATTTTCGTGAATAGCGATTTCTAGGAGACTGTCGGATAATGGTGTTCAACCAAAGATCATACGAAAATCCTGCACGGTTTGGTTTTAACGGACCCCAGAGACCTTATTCGCTCCAAAAGGGCCTTTCGGTCATTTTAACGGAATCGGATGACCTTATTCCAAAAAATGCAGGCGAAAGTATGAGGATTTCAATGAAATAAGGGCGTCTAGGTCCGTTAGTCTAAAAAAATCCGCTTATTTTGACGAAATAGGGGCTTTCAGATCCGTTACGTTTTCACTGTTGGACTTTTCACTAGTGCAACATCCTGTTGAACGCCTTTCCAACAATGAATCGACAGCCTCTCTAGTTTCGTTAAAAAATGCAGAGAGGTTCTTTCAGCCAAATAACGTTTCCAGGTTTCGTAAGAAAACGCCCCTAATCGATTCCTACTTTTGGGATAGCCCCTTCAGCTTAATTCTAATCCCTTGCCGATTTCCGGGAGTCTGGCCGGCAAACAATATTCTCGGCGGGTCTATAGGTCCGACCATCCTCATATGTACATCGATTTCGTGAAAGACATGGCTTCGCCGGTTATCAACCTTACTCCGGCAGATAGTCCGGGAGCTGCCGGATATCGGTAATAACGACATCAGAGCCTTCCAGCTCATTCTCCTTGCCGAACTCCGCATAGCGGCAGCCAACGACCTTCAAGCCATTCTTGAGTCCGGCCTCCACGTCGGAAGAACGGTCTCCGACCATCCAGCCTCCCTGCACGCCTTCTGTTTCCATAAGCAGCCGAACCAGCTCCACCTTGGAGGGCGTATTATATTCTCCCGCACTGTACAAGCCTTCGAAATAACTGTCTATTCCTTTATACTTAACTACGGATTTGACATAGTTCTCCATCCCGTTGCTCGCGATAAAAAGCCGGATGCCTTCGTTCTTAAGCCGCTGCAGCATTTCGGGCACTCCGGGGTACAGTACGCCTTCCCCTTTATCCAACAGCTCCTGCTGATACTTCAGCAGCAGTTCGTTTACCCGATGATGAAGCTCCTTGGAGCCACCAGGCAGCACTCTTTCCCAAATATCGGAGAGCAGCATGCCCAGTCCCCCGATCAGGCGTTCCACCGGAGGAGTCTCTCCCTGATAGGTCCCTTCTTCTCTCATATGGTCGAAAGCGGCATAATAAGAGGGGATCATCAATGTTTCTGCTTGAAATAGTGTGCCGTCCAGGTCAAAAATGACGGCCTCCGGGCGTTCCAGTTTGATAGACAAAAAGTTGCACTTCCTTCCTGATGATGTTACGAATAGTATCCTTGTTGCTCCTGAATCGGATACCATACAATAGCCACAGCCTCTATTAAACCATGGTTTACCAGCCTGGTCCACCCGGAAAATTTCAAAGTTTCGTACAAAATCGATTAAGTGGCGACAAAATCTCCCCCGTTCACATGCAGTGTTTCACCGGTCACATATCGCGAGTCATCGCTGGCCAAATAAATATAGGCCGGGGCAAGCTCGAAGGGCTGACCCGCTCTCTTCATCGGCGTTTGCGTTCCGAATGTGGCAACACGATCCGCCGAATAGCTGGATGGAATCAGCGGCGTCCAGATCGGGCCCGGAGCAACCGCATTCACCCGGATGCCTTGCTCCACCAAGGATAGAGCGAGGGAACGGGTAAACGAGACTATCGCTCCTTTGGTCGAAGAATAATCGATCAATGTCTTTTCTCCCCGATAAGCGGTAATCGAGGCGGTATTGACAATTGCATCGCCGGCTTTCAAGTGGGGGAGAGCAGCCTGGGTTACATAAAAGAAGCTGAAAATATTGGTCCGAAAAGTCTGCTCCAGCTGCTCCTCCGAGATGTCCAGAAGACTATGCCGGGGATACTGCACACCTTGATTATTAATGACAATATTCAGCTTTCCGAACGTTTGCAGCACCCGGTTAACGGCATTCGTGCAGGCCTGCTTGGTCCGCATGTCGAGACGAATGGGCAGGCAGCGGCGCCCGATAGCTTCTATGCGGGCTTTCGTCTCTTCCGCATCCCGGTCTTCATACAGGTAGGTAATGGCGACGTCGGCCCCCTCCTTGGCAAACCCGATAGCAACGGCGCGGCCGATCCCGCTGTCTCCGCCAGTAATCAGGGCGACCTTCCCCTTCAGCTTCCCGCTGCCGACATAGGCGGGGTCTTCGGAAATTGGCCGGGGTGTCATCAAATATTCCAGTCCGGGCTGCCGGTCCTGATGCTGAGGCGGGAATGCGATCGGCTTCACCTTGCACTCCGTTTTGTGGGCATAGTAGGGATAAACCGGATAAGGCTTCATGGGATTACCTCCATTGTCATTTTCCCCCATCATACTCAGCCCGCCCAGAATGGGTTCCATCGGCTCCCCATGTTAAATGCCGGATTAGGAGGTCATCCGTTGGCGTATCGCTTCCCTGGCCGCTTCCCTGTCGTCAAAACGAATCGTCCGGTCCTTCAGAATCTGAACCGTTTCATGCCCTTTCCCCGCGATCAGCACCACATCCCCTGAACCCGCCGCGGCAACCGCCCGGGCAATAGCGGCCTTCCGGTCCTCCACCAACTCGTGCTTGCCGCCAACTGCCCCGGCTTCCAGCAGACCGGCTTCTATCTCCTTCAGAATCGTCTGGGGGGCCTCCGAACGGGGATTATCGGATGTAATGATGACATAATCACTAAATTGTGCCGCAAGCTTCCCCATAATCGGACGCTTGCCCCGGTCCCGGTTCCCCCCGCAGCCAAACACCGTGATCACCTTGTTCTCCGCAAACTCCCGCACGGCGGCAAGTGCTTTCTCCAAACCATCCGGTGTATGAGAATAATCGGCCAGAACAAGATAATCCTGGCCTGCATCTATAACCTCCATCCGACCAGGCACGCTGCTTAGGCTGTGCAATCCCTCCCGAATCTCTTGAAGGGAAATTCCTTCCGCCAATGCGGCCGCAGCCGCTGCAAGGGCATTATAGACGTTAAACCTGCCTACCATTCGCAGATCGATAGAAATCTTGCCGGCGAAGGAAACGAGAGTAAAGCGTGTTCCCTTGGACGTCAGTTCGACATCCGCAGCCGTCACATCCGCTCTATGCGCCATTCCGTAAGTGATCACTTGGGCTGCGGTCATTCTGCGGAGAGCGGCAGATGCCGGATCATCCGCATTGAGTACCGCAAATTTCCGTTCGGAAGGCTCCGCCGAGAACGAGTTTCCGAGCCGCGAGAAGAGCAGGCTCTTGGCCTCCAAATATTTTTCCATCGTTCCATGATAATCGAGATGATCCTGCGTTAAATTCGTAAAAACCGCCGTGCGAAAATTACAGCCCAATACACGGCCCATATCCAGGCCTTGTGAGGTAACCTCCATGACGCAATAATCGGTCGAGGCCTCTTTCATTTTCCTTAAACTACCACCTGCTCAAAGCAGGTGGATTTAGACATAAATGTCGACGACTAAAGTCGTAGC
>NZ_JBHTIU010000091.1:0-31580 GCF_042677205.1 Paenibacillus residui | reverse complement strand
TCCGGCCGGCCGAGCCCGACGCGGGCGTCGCACGTGCTCGCCGACCTGGACGGCCTCATCGACGGAATCGTCGATGGCGGGCCGACCGGGGTCGGCGTAGAGTCGACCGTCGTTGAGGTGGTCGACGGGGTCGTGCACGTGCTGCGCCCTGGCGGCGTCTCCGCCGAGGAGCTGCGCCGCGTGGCCGGCCGCGTGGAGGCTCGCGGCGAGCTCTCTGCGGCGCTGGCCCGCTCCGGCGAGGGCCGGCCTTCTTCCGGGCAGCTGGCGGAGGAAGAGGCTGCTCCGAAGTCGCCCGGAATGAAGTACGCGCATTACGCGCCGCGTGGCCGGCTCACAGTGGTCAGCGGAGATTCGCCTGACCGGATATCCGCATGGATACGCGAACAATTGCGCAAGGCCTCTGCGGAAGGAGAGAGGACCGGGGTCCTTACGTTCGAAGAGCATTGCGAACAATACGGCTCCGAAGCGGATGTGGTAGTGGCCGCGGGGAGTCTGCAGAGCCCCGAAACCGTCGCCAGAAATTTGTATGGAGCGTTAAGATCGTTCGATGAACAGAACGTCACCGTTATTTATGCGGAAGCCTTAGAGGAAGAAGGGATCGGACTGGCGGTAATGAACCGTCTTCTGAAGGCGGCCGGTCATCGGATTAAGCTCGTTTAGGCCTCCGCTGCCTTACCCGGTTTCGGTGAGAACGCAGCAAGGACCAACAGAAATGCAGTCTTTGAGGAGATATTAGTTAAAATGCGCGAATGACCTGCAGTTTTGCTCGTCTTTCCCGGGATTTACATATTTTCGTAAAAAAGACATGCACATTTGCATGTCTTTTTATCACCATTTCCTCCCGAATACAATCAGCGCCTCAGAATGCGCCGGGAGAGGCGTGCGTTGTTAAAAGGTGCTAAAAGCCAACAAATTAAGCGATTCCTTCTCCCAGTATCGCGATTACGAAGGAATACACTACGTTACTTGGATGAAGCCATTCCCGACTTAGCCCTCGTAGACGATAAACCTAAATTTAATATAAGGCTTGGGACAGACTTATAGTATGTTTACCCCCTTGTCCGCATATGTTTGGAAAGAAGAAGAGTGGACAGGGGGAAGGCCGCATGATTCTGGGTACGCTCGATTGGGGGCACGTTGCGACACTGCTGTTGATGGCGTTCGCTTTGGGAATGGACGCTTTTTCTTTGGGGATAGGCATAGGCTTCAGGGGGATTAGGCTGTTAAGTATTCTGAAAGTGAGCTTCGTGATCGGATTATTCCATATATTGATGCCTCTTATGGGAATGCTGGCAGGCCATTACGTCGGCTATCTGTTGGGTGAGGTAGCCACATTGGCCGGAGGAGGGCTTCTCATTTTGCTCGGGGGACATATGATCTATAGTTCCTTGCGGGGAGAATCCGTACATACCCTCGATTTCCGGAATGCCTGGGGACTTCTGCTATTCGCCCTGATGGTTAGTGTAGACAGCTTTTCAGTAGGAGTCTCTATGGGGATGTTCGACTCCGATGTTTTGCTGACGGTTCTCCTATTCGGTTTTTTTGGCGGGACAATGTCCGTTATCGGTCTATGGCTCGGAAGAAGGATGGGCTATTGGGCGGGCAATTACGGCGAGGCAATAGGAGGCGCCATCCTGCTAATGTTCGGAGTTCAGTTCATTCTCTGATTGTTCGCTTCTTGGCGGATGAGGTACAATAGTCATACGATTCGCCATATTAGGTTTTGTTGCCGACGTTAAATGAGCCCGGATGAAAGGGAAAGAAGCGGGCAATCCTTAATAAGGAGGTGTGAACGAATGGTTAACCGCATTTTATTTGTCTGTACAGGTAATACTTGCCGCAGTCCGCTGGCTGAAGGTATGCTGCGGCTTATGGCAGAAGAAGCGGGCCTTCCTCTGGACATTCGTTCAGCCGGAACGGCCGCTTCGGAAGGCTGTCCGATCTCCCCTCATTCTCGTCAAATTCTTCAGTCCAAAGGGATGCAGGAGATGCTTCTGTCCTCTCCCGTATCCGGTGAGCATGTGAACTGGGCAGAGCTTATTCTGACGATGACCATGGGGCACAAAAGATCGCTCATTCAACAATATCCGGAAGCCGCGGATAAAACCTTCACCTTGAAAGAGTACGTCCGCCACGAAGAGGAAGCAGCCGCCGAGGCAGAGAAGGAAAGGGCGGTGGCTGAATGGGAAATCCAGAAGGCGCTCAACCCCAGCTTGTCAGGGGTGGAAATGCCGCCATGGCTGGAATGGTCGGCGACTTCCTCCGATTATGATATCTCGGACCCTTTCGGAGGCTCCTTCGATGTTTATAAGCGCTGTGCGGATGAAATTGAGCTTTGTCTGCGGAGACTGCTCGATAAATTAAAATCATCACAACAATAAATTATAAAGGTGCCTTTCATTATCACTGTTTGTAGTAATAAAAAACGACTTTACAAAGGCCAAAAGGAAGCTTTACAACCTGCCGCCTTATAAGGTATTATGGGGGTAACGTTAATCAGAACCCGATGTAACTGGCGACAAGTGGGAATAACCACAATGGAGCATCGGGGGATACGGCCGGTCGCCTGGGCAAAGAGCAACGTCGTGCACGCACGCCGCCTGCTCTTTTTTCTATTTTAACAGCTTGGGTATACTAACGGACACTGAACCGTGATCGGCTAACGGTTATCGGTCGACAAGGGAGGTAAAAGTTGATGAAAATTGCGATTGGCGCGGATCATGCAGGGGTACGGCTGAAGGAGGATATCAAGCAGCAGGTGATTGCCCTTGGACATGAAGTCGAGGATTTGGGATGCCATTGTTCCGACTCCGTCGATTATCCGGATTATGCTCTCAAGGTTTGTGATCAGGTAGTTTCAGGTCAGGCGGATAGAGGAATTCTCATCTGCGGCACCGGGATCGGGATGTCCATAGCCGCGAACAAGGTACCGGGGATCCGCTGTGCGCTCGTTTCCGATCTGTTCTCGGCCAAAGCGACCAGAGAGCACAATGATACCAATGTTCTGGCTTTAGGAGAAAGAGTGGTCGGGCCGGGGGTTGCCCTGGAAATCGTCAAGGTTTGGCTTGAGACGGAATTCTCTCAAGGTTCCCGTCACGAAGGCCGGGTAAGCAAATTGAAATCCATCGAAGAGAAATATTCCATTCACCCCTAACGGATAAGGTTCGCCTGAAACAGTCCGTGTTGAGTACTGAATGCCGGTATTCTGAATTAAGTGGGATCATTTTATTAATTACAGGGTGGAAGGAGGCGGGCCGGAATGGCCGATTCCAGATCCGACGACTATCCAGTGAACGAATCCCTTCTGAAAATTACAGAAGATGTAAACCTCATTCTGAGAGAACTTCTCGAAGCCGGCCATATTCAAGATGGGCAGTTGGTCGTTGTCGGGACGAGTACCAGCGAGGTTATGGGGCGGCGAATAGGCTCCGCAGGTGCTATGGGTGTAGCTGAACGTATTTTTGAAGGCGTGATGAAAGCCCGCGAGAAGGTGCGGTTTTATCCGGTTTTTCAATGCTGCGAGCATCTGAACCGGGCTCTCGTCCTCGAGAAGGAGGCGCTGGCTTCGTACCCTTCGCTGGAGCCGGTATCCGTTATTCCTGTCCCCAAGGCCGGCGGTTCTATGGCTGCCTACGCCTATAACCACTTGAACGAGCCGGTTGTGGTCGAGACCGTTCAAGCCCATGCGGGAATAGATATCGGCGATACATTAATCGGCATGCATCTGCGCAAGGTGGCGGTTCCCGTACGCCCTTCCATACGTTCCGTAGGTCAGGCCCATGTTGTTATGGCCTATACCCGTCCCAAGCTGATTGGCGGGGCCAGGGCGGTCTACACGAAGCAGGAACCTTCGAATGAAGGAGCCTGCCTCTAGAATCGGCGAAACGCTATAGGGCATTGACGGCTCTTAGAGGCTGCAGGGTTTCCTTAAAATTTAAAAAAAGCACCTAACGGATCTTCTTCGAAGACGAATAACCCGGTTTTAAAGGTAGCTTTTACGCGCCTGCCCAAAGGACGGCGATAGCCGTTTATCCTTATCTTGAAAATAGACAGATTTTTTCGACATAAGTTTTATGCCAATAACCATCATTTATAATACGATCATTGGGAGGAAAATGAGGATGGAACATTTACGTACTGCCGATCCGGAAATTTTGAAGGCTATGAATCTGGAGCTCGGCCGGCAACGCGGCAAAATTGAATTGATTGCTTCCGAAAATTTTGTCAGTGAAGCGGTTATTGAAGCTTTGGGCTCCGTATTGACCAATAAATATGCGGAGGGCTACCCGGGCAAGAGATTTTATGGCGGCTGCGAATATGTGGACGAAGTAGAAACGATCGCTATTAATCGGGCCAAGGAAATATTCGGCGCGGAACACGCCAACGTACAGCCTCACTCCGGTGCACAGGCTAATATGGCCGTTTACCTGGCGACTATCAAGCCTGGAGATACCGTGCTGGGAATGAATCTGGCCCACGGCGGACATCTGACTCACGGCAGCCCGGCGAACGCTTCCGGCATTCTCTATAATTTCGTGGCTTATGGTGTTAACGAGGAATCGTTCCGCATCGATTATGACGAGGTTCGCAAAGCGGCGTTCAAGCATCGTCCGAAGATGTTAGTAGCCGGAGCGAGCGCTTATCCGCGCACAATCGACTTTGAAGCGTTGGCTGAAATTGCGAACGATGTGGGAGCATTATTTATGGTAGATATGGCTCACATTGCCGGTCTGGTGGCCGCTGGCCTGCATCCGAATCCGGTGCCCCATGCTCATTTTGTCACGACGACCACGCACAAAACTCTCCGCGGTCCCCGTGGTGGTATGATCCTGTGCCGCAAAGCTTGGGCCAAGGAAATTGACAAAGCGGTATTCCCCGGATCTCAAGGCGGTCCGTTGATGCACGTTATAGCAGCCAAGGCGGTATCTTTTGGTGAAGCGCTGAAGGATGACTTCAAGACCTATTGTCAAAATATTATCAGCAATGCTCAAGTGCTGGCTGAGGAACTGATGGCTGAAGGGCTCAATGTTCTGACCGGAGGCACGGACAATCACTTGATGCTTGTGGATCTTCGCAACATTAATCTGACGGGTAAGGAAGCTCAGAATCTATTGGATGATGTGGGAGTGACGGTTAACAAGAACGCCATTCCTTTCGACCCGACGAGCCCGTTCGTTACGAGCGGTATTCGGATCGGTACCCCTGCCGTTACTTCCAGAGGAATGGGACGGGAAGCTATGAAGTCGATTGCCCAAATCATCTCTCTGGCATTGAAAAATCCGAAGGACGAGGCCGTTCACGACAAGGTCCGCGGTATGGTTCAGGAATTGACGGAGCAATATCCGCTTTATTCGGGTCTCAGATACGAATAAGGCTACTTGATCTCCCCGGGCGACAGGTCATTCTACCCTGTTTGCCCGGGGAGTTTTCCTGTTTATCCGGAAGATTGGACGGTGCCGGTGGATGTCCTTCTAGACTATGAGCAGAGGCATAATATGAACGGGGAATGCCTCTTTTTTTTGTCGGATATTTTCATATTATTTGTGGTATAATGAACAAGGTTTATGGCAAAAAGCTGCTGATCGAATACTCCATCGGGCTGCGTTGTGAAGGCATTAGAGGACAGAGGCTCAGTCATAAATGAAAGAAAGACACACCTGTATGGGAGGATTTAATTTTATGGGCAAGGTCTTTATATGCGACCATCCGTTAATTCAACACAAACTTACCTTTATACGTGATGTTAATACTAAGACCAAAGATTTTCGCGATTATGTCGATGAAGTGGCTACTCTGATGGCCTACGAAATTACAAGAAATATTCCGCTGGAGAAGGTAAAGGTCAGAACGCCGGTTTCAGACGCCGATGGCAAGATCATCTCCGGCCGGATGCTGGGGCTGATCCCCATCCTCAGGGCGGGACTCGGAATGGTAGATGGAATCTTGAAGCTGCTCCCGGCGGCGAAGGTCGGACACATCGGATTATATCGTGATCCGGAGACCCTGCAGCCGGTAGAATACTATGTTAAGCTGCCTACCGATGTTACCGAGCGCGAGTTGATCGTCATCGATCCGATGCTGGCGACCGGGGGCTCGGCGAATGCTTCCATCCAGCTCTTGAAGGAAAGAGGCTGCAATCAGATTAAGCTGATGTGCCTGATAGCCGCTCCGGAAGGAGTCAAGGCCGTACAGGAGGAGCATCCGGACATCGATATTTATGTGGCGGCCATTGACGATCGTTTAGACGAACACGGCTATATTATTCCCGGCCTCGGGGATGCCGGAGATCGTCTTTTCGGCACGAAATAAACACTTTTTACCGACAGACTGATTGAAACCTGCGGGTTACATGTAAATCGGGAGGGGGATAATCATGAAGAAAATAAAGGTGATGACCGTATTCGGAACAAGACCCGAAGCCATCAAGATGGCTCCGCTGGTCAAGGAATTAGAGAAACATCCCGATCAGATAGAGTCGCTTGTATGCGTTACGGCCCAGCACCGTCAAATCATGGACCAGGTGCTGGAGGTATTCGATATTAAGCCGGACTATGATCTGGATGTGATGAAGGACCGTCAGACATTGGCCGAGCTGTCCGTCCGGGTGCTGCAAGGTCTGGAGCCGGTCTTCCGTGAAGCAAAGCCGGATATTGTCTTGGTCCACGGGGATACGTCAACGACATTTCTCGCAAGCTACGCCGCTTTCCTGCAGCAGATTCAAGTAGGCCATGTAGAGGCAGGATTAAGAACATGGAATAAGCTGTCTCCTTATCCGGAAGAAATGAACCGCCAGCTGACCGGGGTGCTCGCCGATTTGCATTTCGCTCCGACAGAATGGTCTGCGGGTAATCTGCGCAAGGAGAACAAGCCCGAAGACGGAATCTACATTACCGGCAACACGGTGACGGATGTTCCCCAATATACGGTTAAAGAAGGTTACACCCATCCGATGCTCGAATGGGCGGAGGGCAAGCGGATGATTCTGATGACGGCTCACCGCAGGGAATCGCAGGGCGAGCCTCACCGTCAAATTTTCCAGGCTGTCCGCCGAATCGCCGATGAGTTCGAAGATATTGCAATTGTCTATCCGGTCCATCCGAATCCAGCCGTTCTGGAGCCTGCCCGCCAATATTTAGGAGACCACCCGCGGATTCGCTTGATTGAACCATTGGATGTCGTAGATCTTCATAATTTTTATCCTCATACTCATTTGATAGTGACCGACTCCGGGGGATTGCAGGAAGAAGCTCCGTCCTTCGGGATTCCCGTGCTTGTCCTTAGGGATACCACTGAGCGGCCTGAAGGAATTGAGGCGGGGACGCTCGAGCTGGTCGGCACCAAGGAAGAGGATGTTTATGGAAGGATGAGGGCTTTGCTGACGAACGAAGAACTCTATGGTAAAATGAGCAGGGCGGCAAATCCTTATGGTGACGGACAAGCCTCCCAAAGGATTGTTCAAGCGATTCTTTATCACTTTGGGTTATCGTCACAAAGACCACAACCTTTTAAAGTGTAATAAGTTAAAGTCTACCATACACCATACAGTTGCACTGTTTAGTTGGCGATACTGAAAAATCCAGATTTTATAAGGCTTTTTTGTATGCTGTTCACGAAATGTTTGGATTTTAATGAATTGACAAACAGGACCGCGCTTTATTAAAATGAATTAGGATTGCTGCGCAAATTACCCGAATAAAAACGATTTCATAGGCAGGTTCCTTTTTGTCCGTTTACGTCACTGACGATAGGAGAAAAAGTATGAAAAAGCCTAACCCGAATGATAATCCATGGCGGGCCGCGGGAATGGTCAGTGCGATCGGCGCTGATCTTATTGTATGCATACTGCTTGGATATTTTGGAGGTTCGTTTGTGAGCGATCGATTCGGCTTATCCCCAGCCTGGAAAGCCGGAGGACTGATTATAGGTCTGTTTGTCGGCATTGTCAGTGTCGTGTTTCTGATCAAGCGATTTCTGGAGGACACGAATGAATGATTTAACGGCCTATATGAAAACCGTTTCCCGTGCCGCCATGTTTTTTCTGGCTATTTGTCTGCTCGTCTGGGCTCTCGTGCCTCAAGCCAAGCCTTATGCGGCCGGACTTGTCCTCGGAACGGTCATCAGTCTGATCAATGCCCGATTGCTGGGAGCCAAGATCCAGGCGATTACAAGGCTTGTCATGGAGAATACGGGGAAGCGGATCAATTCGGGTTTTATCTCTAGGGCCTGCATGGCTCTGATCGGAACGATGATTTGTGTCAAGTTTCCGCAGTTCGATTTGATTTCCATGATCATAGGTTTATTCTTTGTTCAGATGGCAACACTCCTGATGGGAATCTTGTCGTATTTCAAAACCAATAAAGGCATGCGTGGAAAGGGGTGAAAATGATCGATGCATAGCTCTCCTTTGCTAGAGATTGGCGGTCTTACAATTGATCTGTCGACTTTTTTCGTCATTATCGTAGCTGCGATCATCACTTTTATCGTTGCTCGCTTGGGTGTCCGGAATCTCTCCGTCGAGAATCCTTCCAAGATGCAGAATTTTATGGAATGGTTGGTTGAGTTTGTTCATAATACCATTGCCAGCACCATGCCTTTGAAGAAGGCGAAGGCCTTCGTTTCGTTAGGTCTTACCTTGATAATGTTCATTTTTATATCCAACGTGCTGGGACTGCCGTTTGCTGTCGTTACGGGGCATACGGAGCCTGTCGAGTTTATGGGGATGCCGATAGTTTCTGAGGATGCTATTCAGGAAGGGCAAGCGAAAGGGCACGAGGGAGCCGAGGTGCTGTGGTGGAAATCCCCGACAGCCGACCTTTCGGTGACGATGGGGCTTGCGGCTATCGTGTTTGTTCTGGTCCACTATCTGGGCTTGACGCGGAACACCAAGCATTACCTCAAGCATTACCTTGAACCTTATCCGATATTCTTCCCGCTGAACTTGATTAAAACTATCTTCCAGCCGGTTACTTTAGGTCTTCGTTTGTTCGCGAACATTTTTGCGGGCGAAATTTTGATAGCGACCATTATCATGGCGGGAGCATTTGGTATTCCGCTGTTGGCCGTGTGGCAAGGCTTCAGTATTTTCGTCGGGGCAATACAGGCCTTCTTGTTCACTATTTTGACGATGGTCTATATTTCTCAGGCATCTGTCCATGAAGAAGGACACTAACCTTTGTCGAGCTCTGTCGGAGGACACGAGACTTTCCTTGGGCATGAGATCAGATATACTATTATAACTTAAACAATTTGGGAGGTTTTTTAACAATGGAATTTTTAGCAGCAGCTATTGCAGTTGGTTTGGGTGCTTTCGGCGCCGGTATTGGTAACGGTATGATTGTCAGCAAAACAGTAGAAGGAATCTCTCGTCAGCCTGAGCTGCGCGGTACTTTGCAAACGACGATGTTTATCGGGGTTGGTATCGTTGAGGTTGTTCCTTTGATCGGGGTCGTTCTGGCATTCTTGATGTTCTTCAGCAGCTAATTCCACATAAGCCCGAAGCTTGGCGGGGAGGGCCTGGGCCATCCACGCCTTCGTTTTGCTTAAGGTTGCATTCTTGGAACGTCGTCAAGTAAGGAGGGAGTGACACGAATGAGTTTTCATTGGGAATCTACAGTATTTGCGATTATCGCTTTCTTGATTTTATATTGGTTGCTGAATAAATTCGCTTTCGGTCCTTTGTTCGGAATGATGGAGAAGCGGAGAGAGATGATTCAGAGTCAAATCCAATCTGCGGAATCCAACCGTCAAGAGGCCGAGAAGCTGATCACCGAGCAAAGACAGGCAATTCAGGAAGCCCGCAAGGAAGCGCATGAAATTATTGAACAAGCCAGACAAATGAGCGTGAAACAGGCGGAAGAGATCGTTCAGGCGGCAAGAGACGAATCCAACCGCATTAAAGAGGAAGCGATTAAGGATATTGCCAACGAGAAAGATAAGGCTGTAGCCGCTCTGCGCAGTCAAGTAAGCGCCATGGCTGTTATGATCGCCTCCAAAATTATTGAAAAGCAGATCGATGAGAAATCCCAGCAGCAGCTGATCGATCAATATCTTAAAGAGGTGGGAGGCAAGCTATGAGCAGCGATACGATCGTAGCGAAAAGGTACGCCAAAGCGCTGTTTGAGATTGCTCAAAGCCGGAGCCTCGTCTCTCAGGTAGAGGAAGAATTGAGATCGGTTGTTGCCATTATCGAACAAAACGAGGATTTGTACGAGTTTCTGCTGCATCCGAAATTTGATCTGAACGATAAAATTAACCTTCTGTCCCGGGTGTTTAAAGACAGCGTCTCCGATATTGTGTTCAATACGATATGCCTTTTGATCGAGAGAAGGAGAGGAACGCTGTTCCATGTTCTGCTGGACTATTACATCAGCATTGCCAACGAAAGACTGGGGCAAGCGGATGCTACCGTCTACTCTCCGGACGCTCTGAATGAGCAGGAGAATCAGGCGATCGCTGCACAGTTCGGCAAATTGATCGGCAAGACCATACGTGTCCATAATGTAGTTGATTCCAGCCTGATCGGCGGGATTCAGGTGCGGATTGGCGACCGGCTGTATGACGGAAGCTTGTCCGGCAAGCTTGCACGGATGGAAAAAACGTTGAAGCAAACTCAAGCAATGTAGATAGGGGTGAGGTTCGTTGAGTATCAGACCTGAAGAAATAAGCTCTCTGATTAAACAGCAGATTGAACAATATCAATCCGATATTCAAGTAGTCGACGTGGGAACCGTCATTCAAGTCGGGGACGGAATTGCCCGTGCGCATGGCCTCCAGAACGTTATGGCCGGCGAACTGTTGGAATTTTCCAACGGGGTAATGGGAATGGCCCAGAACCTCGAGGAAGATAATGTCGGGATCATTATCATGGGTCCTTACAAAGATATTCGCGAAGGCGATCAAGTTAAACGGACGGGCCGCATTATGGAGGTTCCGGTAGGCGAAGAGCTGCTGGGCCGTGTAGTTAACCCTCTTGGCGAGCCGGTAGACGGCAAGGGGCCGATCGCTACGAAAGCGTTCCGGCCGGTGGAAGCGCCTGCTCCTGGTGTTATTGACCGTAAATCCGTTCATGAGCCGATGCAGACCGGAATTAAAGCGATCGACTCGATGGTTCCAATCGGACGCGGACAGCGGGAATTGATCATCGGTGACCGTCAAACCGGTAAGACGACGATTGCCATCGATACGATCATCAACCAGAAGGGCAACGGCGTGAAATGTATTTACGTAGCTATCGGACAGAAGCAATCGACTGTTGCTCAAGTTGTCGAAACGCTGCGCCGCAACGGTGCAATGGATTACACCATTGTAGTTACGGCCAGTGCGTCCGAGCCCGCTCCGCTCCTGTTCCTCGCTCCTTATTCCGGATGCGCGATGGGCGAATACTTCATGTATAAAGGCGAGCACGTTCTCGTTATTTATGACGACTTGACCAAGCAAGCCGCAGCTTACCGGGAACTGTCCCTTCTGCTTAGACGTCCTCCGGGCCGTGAAGCTTATCCCGGTGACGTGTTCTATCTACACTCCCGTTTGCTGGAGCGTGCGGCTAAGCTGAACGATGAGCTGGGTGGAGGCTCCTTGACGGCGCTGCCGTTCATTGAAACCCAAGCTTCCGACGTGTCGGCCTATATCCCGACGAACGTTATTTCGATTACGGACGGACAGATCTTCCTGGAGTCCGACCTGTTCTATTCGGGACAGCGTCCGGCTATCAACGTCGGTATTTCCGTTTCCCGGGTAGGGGGATCGGCCCAAATCAAAGCCATGAAGAAAGTAGCCGGTACATTGAAGCTGGATCTGGCTTCTTACCGTGAGCTTCAGGCTTTCTCCCAGTTTGCTTCCGATTTGGATAAAGCGACACAAGCCCGCCTTAACCGCGGAGCCCGTACGCTTGAAATTTTGAAGCAAGGCGTTAACGAATCCATGGCGGTAGAGAGACAGGTAGTCAGCATCTACACAGCCGTTAAAGGATATTTGGACGATATTCCGGTTAAGGACGTCCTTCGGTTCGAGAAAGAGTTCTTGGCGTTCCTGGATATGAGTCACCCTGAAATTCTGGCGTCGATCCGCGATACGAAAGACTTGACGGCGGATAATGAGAAGGCGCTGGGTGCGGCTATCGAGAAGTTTAAAAAAGGGTTTTCCGTATCTGAGTAACGATTCACAACGATTCTGACTTGCACCGGGCAAGTTCAAAGGCGGTGAACATGAATGGCTAAAGGTATGCGTGATATAAAGCGTCAGATCAAAAGTAAGCAGAGCATGAAGCAGATTACCCGGGCGATGGAGATGATTGCCGCCAGCCGGTTGAAGAAGGCGCAGGATGCCGCATTGGCATCCCGGCCCTATGCCGACAAGCTGAAGGAAGTCATTTCTAACGTTGCGGCCGGGACAAGGGATGTTCAGCATCCCATGCTGCAGAAACGGGAGATTAAGAAAACCGGTTATTTGGTGATTACATCTGACCGTGGAATGGCGGGAGGATATAACTCCAACCTGTTGAGGAAGCTTACTCAGACGCTGCAGAGCAAGCATAAATCTTTTGACGAATACTCACTGTTCGTGATCGGGCGCAAGGGCCGGGATTTCCTGACGAAGCGCGGGTACCCGGTCGTAGAGGAAGTAGTTGGTCTGTCCGACTCTCCGAAGTTTTCCGATATTAAGACGATTGCCAATGCTGCTGTCCGCTATTTCGAAGAAGGCCATTGCGACGAGTTGATACTGGTTTACAACCAATTTATCAATGCCCTCTCGCAAAGACCGATAGAGAAGAGCGTGCTCCCTCTTGTAGAGGTTGAGGATAGCGGCCATGCTCGGACGGAATATGAGTATGAGCCTTCTGCAGAGAAGGTATTGGAAGTACTGCTGCCCAAATATGCGGAAACTCTTGTGTACAGTGCTGTACTGGAGGCAAAAGCCGGGGAATTCGGGGCAAGAATGACAGCTATGGGAAATGCGTCGAAAAATGCATCCAAGCTCATTTCCTCGCTGACCCTTCAGTACAACCGGGCACGTCAGGCTGCTATTACCCAGGAAATATCGGAAATTGTTGCCGGTGCGAATGCCCAGGTATAACCCCGGCAGCCTAACAAGATTCGGCTTATTCCTACAAAATTTGCAGCACTATATAGATTTCAAAGTTCAGCTTAAGCTTACGAAGATAGCTTCTTACCCCGGGTAAAAAGCTTTAGGAGGGAAAAGAATGAACAAAGGACGCGTTTTGCAGGTTATGGGTCCGGTCGTCGACATTGAGTTCGAGCGCGGACAACTGCCTGAGATTTTAAATGCGGTCAAGATTCATAAGCCATCCACTTCCGCCAACGATCCGGAAATCAATTTGACGGTGGAAGTGGCGGTTCATCTGGGAGATAACGTAGCTCGCTGTATCGCTATGTCCTCCACGGACGGATTGGTTCGCGGAATCGAAGCACTGGATACAGGGGCACCGATTTCCGTGCCGGTAGGTAATGCCACGCTGGGCCGCGTGTTTAACGTATTGGGCGATGAAATTGACAATGCCGGAAAAGTGGACAGATCTCTGACCAGCCCGATTCATAAATCGGCTCCTGTATTTGAAGAACTGACCACCCAAGCGGAAATTCTGGAAACCGGAATTAAAGTAGTAGACCTGCTGGCCCCATATGCGAAGGGCGGTAAGATCGGTCTGTTCGGCGGTGCCGGAGTTGGTAAAACCGTTATTATTCAGGAATTAATTAATAACATTGCCCAGGAGCACGGCGGGATTTCCGTATTTGCGGGCGTTGGAGAGAGAACGCGGGAAGGAAACGACCTGTACCACGAGATGAAGGATGCAGGCGTTATCGAGAAAACCGCGATGGTATTCGGACAGATGAACGAACCCCCGGGTGCCCGTCTTCGCGTAGCTTTGACCGGTCTGACAATGGCAGAGCATTTCCGTGACGAGGAAGGTAAAGACGTTCTTCTGTTCGTAGACAACATCTTCCGTTTCACCCAAGCGGGATCTGAGGTTTCGGCCCTGCTTGGACGGATGCCTTCTGCGGTTGGTTACCAGCCTACTCTGGCAACAGAGATGGGTCAGCTGCAAGAGCGGATTACGTCAACCAAGAAAGGATCGGTTACTTCGATCCAGGCGATTTACGTTCCGGCGGACGACTATACGGACCCGGCTCCGGCAACGACATTCGCTCACTTGGATGCAACGACCAACCTGGAGCGTAGAATCTCCGAGATGGGAATTTACCCTGCGGTAGACCCGCTCGCTTCCAGCTCCCGGATTTTGACACCGGAAGTAGTTGGCGAAGAGCACTATAATGTAGCTCAAGGCGTTAAAAGAATTTTGCAGCGCTATAAGGAGCTGCAGGATATTATCGCAATTCTGGGTATGGACGAATTGTCTGATGAAGATAAGCTGACCGTTCAACGTGCACGTAAGATCCAGAACTTCCTGTCCCAGAACTTCCACGTTGCTGAGCAGTTCACGGGTAATCCCGGTAAGTACGTTCCGGTTAAAGATACGGTTCGCAGCTTTAAAGAAATTCTGGAAGGAAAGCATGACGATTTGCCGGAGGCAGCATTCCTGTACGTTGGTACGATCGAAGAAGCTGTCGAAAAAGCTAAAAGTATGTAACGGATAGCCTGTGAAATGGTTTTTAAAGGCCTGTATCGTCGGCAGAAATCGACACGGGCTTACGAAGTGGTGTTTTCTGGCTGAGCTTCATCCTCGTCTGGATGAAGCTTGAACCGGGAAACTCTCAGGAGGGATCGGCATGAGTACCTTTTTCTTAGAAGTCGTTACACCCGAGAAAGTTCTCTACGGGTCTGACGCCAATATGATCGTTGTTAAGGGAGTAGAAGGGGAACTTGGAATTTTGCCGAACCACATTCCGATGGTCTCTCCTTTAAAAATCGCTCCGGTCAGAATCAAAAAAGGGAATACGGAAGAGGTTCTGGCCGTCCATGGAGGATTTATGGAGGTTCGTAAGGATAAGGTAGTCATTCTTGCGGAGAGTGCCGAATATCCTGGCGATATCGATTTGGAAAGAGCGAGAGCGGCCAAGGAACGTGCGGAGAAGTATTTGGCGAAGAGAGATGAGTTTGACTATCGCCGGGCCGAGTTGGCGCTTCAGCGTGCGCTGACCCGTTTGGAAGTTGCCGGTAGAAAGTAACCCCGAGAATGAAGTGCGAGGGACAATCCTTCGCGCTTTTTTTTGTGCATGGCTACATTTTCCTGATTTTGGACATTTGGCGGTTAATAATGGGCAATAGATGTCGGCTTCGGGCTTTTTCAAAATATAAGAAAGTATAAGTTTTCATCTATACCTGTTCTTAGTATTTCATCGGTAAACGCGCCCGTCCTAAGGACGGCTTATAGCAGTTTATCCTTGATGTGTTATTTCATTAGACACTATTTTCCCCATTTGTTATAATTGTGGGGATTATTCATTTCAAGAGACTGGAGGGAAACGGCGAGAATGCAGTATATTAACAATTACGTAATTGTCGCCATTTTCGTTTCGTTAGGCGTACTGCTCCCAGTAATCGCTCTGACGATCGGCAAGCTTTTGAGACCTAATAAACCGCACGAAGAAAAATTGACCACCTATGAAAGCGGTAACGTACCAGTGGGAGAAGGTCAAGTTCAATTTAATATCCGCTATTATTTGTTTGCTTTGATGTTCGTAATTTTTGATGTGGAAGCCGTCTTTCTTTACCCGTGGGCCGTAGCTTATCATAAGCTAGGGCTGTTTGCGCTTGTAGAGATGCTAATCTTTATTTCCTTGCTGGTTGTGGGGCTAATCTATGCTTGGAAGAAGAAGGTGCTGAAATGGAATTCCCGTTAGAGTCTATTCGTCCGGAGGAAAGACAGGAGCTGGAGAGAACTGTTTTTTACTCGACTATAGAGCAGGTCAAGGGTTGGGTTAGGAGCAATTCCTTATGGCCGCTCACTTTCGGTTTGGCTTGCTGTGCCATTGAGATGATGGGAGCCGGTGGCCCCCACTATGACTTTGACCGCTTCGGCGTCATGTTCCGTACCTCGCCCAGACAGGCGGATGTCATGATCGTGTCCGGGACGGTGACTAAGAAGATGGCCCCTCTCATTCGCAGGCTGTATGAGCAGATGCCGGAACCGAAATGGGTTATTGCCATGGGCTCGTGTGCAACAGCCGGAGGGCCTTATGTCCGGTCGTATTCGGTCGTCAAAGGAGTAGACCAGATTGTACCTGTCGATGTTTATATTCCAGGCTGTCCGCCTAATCCCGCAGCGTTGATTTATGGGGTAATGAAGCTGCAGGAGAAAATTCGTTACGAAGCGAAAACCGGGAAGCAGGTGACGAATCTGTGAGTGAGGATAAGAAGGAGCAGGGGAAGAGAGAAGATATTCCATCTGAGGAGCCGAGACAACAGGACCATTCGAAGAACAGCGGCGAAGTCTCATCTGGTGATTCTGAAGCGGTCAAGGCGAAAGCTGAAACAAGCCCTCCTCCCGAATCGGAACAGGATAAAATTATGAAACCGCTTGCGGGGGAGAATGCGGCCAGCCCACCTCCCAGAGCCGCGCGGAGTACCCGGAATCAAGCGGAGAGCCCGAAACCAGAGGCTTCCGAGCAGAAGACTGCTTCAGAGCCTTCCGATTCCGCGCCTAAGGAAGGAAAGGTACAGGCTGCAGAGGACCGCGAAGCCAAGCTGAAGAGAGCCGCGGAGGCGCGTGCCGCCAGAGCGGAAGCCAAGGCTAAGAAAGAAGAGGCGGAAGTTCCCAAGGAGCCCTCTCCGATGCAGCCTTTATTGGATAAGTCGGTACAATGGATAAGGGATAAAGTCTCTCACGAGGCCGTTGAGGATGCGTTTATTAACGAATTAGACGGTCATCGGCCATACATTTTCATCAAGAGCGATTATTGGGCGGAAACAGCGAAATTCGTTCGGGATCATGAGCATTTTCAATTGAATTATTTACGGAATGTTGCCGGGATCGATCAGGAAACGCATATGGAAGTTGCGTACCATTTAATTTCTTTGAACACGAAGCAGGAGTTTTTGTTTAAGGTTAAGACCGACCGGGAGCAGCCTGCCGTTCCTTCTGTTACTTCCGTATGGCAGGGGGCAAATTGGCAGGAAAGGGAAATTTACGATTTGCTGGGGATTGATTTTCCGGGGCATCCGGATTTAAGGAGAATTATGATGCCGGACGATTGGGTCGGTCACCCGCTGCGCAAAGATTATGAACCGATTGATCCGGAGGTGTAACGATTGATACGGACAGAAGAGCTGCTGCTAAACGTAGGACCACAGCATCCCAGCACGCATGGAGTGTTCCGCATCATTGTCAAACTGGATGGAGAGGTCATTAAGGAAGCCATCCCGGTTATGGGTTATCTTCACAGAGGGACAGAGAAGCTGGCCGAGAATTTATCCTATACTCAAATCATACCTTATACGGACAGGATGGATTACGTCTCGGCCATGACCAATAACTATGTGCTTGTTCATACGGTGGAGAAGCTTCTGCAATTGGAGGTTCCCGAGAGAGCCGAATTTCTACGGCTTATTGTCATGGAGCTGCAGCGGGTTGCCAGTCATCTGGTCTGGTGGGGGACTTACCTGCTCGACATTGGGGCGATGAGCCCGTTCCTGTTCGCCTTTCGCGATCGGGAAATGATTATTAATTTATTCAATGAGCTGTGCGGGGCCCGATTAACTTATAGTTATATGAGGGTAGGGGGCGTCAAATGGGATGCTCCCGAAGGCTGGATTGATAAAGTACGAGATTTCGTGCCGTATATGAAGAAAAAAGTCGAAGAATACGATCAGTTGGTGAGCGGCAACGAAATCTTTCTGGCCCGAATAAAGGGAATCGGTCAATACGATGCGGAAACTGCCATCAGCTATGGGTTAAGCGGAGCCAATCTCAGATGCACGGGTGTGAACTGGGATTTGCGTAAAGCTCAACCTTATTGCCTCTATGACCGATTTGAATTCGACGTTCCGGTAGGCAAGAACGGGGATTGCTATGACCGCTATTGCATTCGGCTGGAGGAGATCAGGCAATCGCTTAGCATCCTGGAACAAGCTTTGGAGCAGTTCCCCGAAGATGGGCCAATTATGGGTAAGGTACCGAGAGTCATCCGCGCTCCGGAAGGGGAAGTTTATGCGGGAATTGAATCGCCACGCGGGGAGATTGGATGTTATATTATATCCAGAGGGCGTGATAAGCCTTATCGATTGAAGTTCAGAAGGCCTTCATTTATCAATCTGCAAATTCTTCCTAAACTGCTGGTAGGGGAAACGATGACCAATCTGATTACGATTCTCGGCGGGATAGACATCGTTGTTGGGGAGGTGGACAGCTAATGGCCAACTGGTTTCTGGACGCGTTAACGTGGAAGAGCTTCACTATTTATTTTCTGTTATCCGTGGTACTGCTTCTCGTCATCCTGGGTTATGTGACCTATGCCATCTATTTCGAGCGGAAGGTGATCGGCTGGATGCAGAGCAGACACGGTCCGAACCGGGTGGGCCCACTAGGGCTGCTGCAGACGGTGGCCGATGTCGCCAAGCTGTTGATGAAAGAGGATACGATTCCGAAGAAGGCGGAAAGACAGCTATTCATTCTCGCGCCGATCATCGCATTCGTTCCTTCCTTTGCCGTATTAGCCACCATTCCTTATACACAAAACATATATTTCGCCGACTTGAATGTCGGTGTGCTCTACTACGTCGCCCTGTCAGGGATATCGACCATCGGAATTATTCTGGGAGGCTGGGCCTCGAACAATAAATATGCGCTTCTCGGCGGCATGCGCTCTGCGGCACAGATGATCAGCTACGAAATTCCGCTCGTGATTTCGGTGGTTGGGGTCATTATGCTGTCCGGCAGCATGCAATTAACCACCATTGTAGAAGGTCAAAGCGGAGGTTTCTGGCACTGGAACTTCCTGCCCCAAATCATCGGCTTTGGTGTATTTGTCGTGGCTGCGGTTTCGGAACTGAACCGGACCCCCTTTGACCTGCCCGAAGCTGAATCGGAGCTGGTTGCGGGTTATCATGTAGAGTACAGCGGCTTTCGCTTTGCCTTCTTTATGCTGGCGGAATATGTCTACGTCTTTGCCATTGCTTCGCTGACTACCGTTCTGTTTCTGGGCGGCTGGCATGCGCCGTTCCCTTTTCTTGATTTCGTGCCGGGCATCATCTGGTTTTTGCTGAAATTCTCGTTTATTGTCTTTTTCCTGTTCTGGCTCCGGGCTACTTTCCCACGGGTGCGAGTGGACCAGTTGATGGGGTTGGGCTGGAAGGTGCTGCTTCCGCTGGCCCTGCTTAATATTATTATAACCGCCGTCTTCTACGAAATTTTTGGCCGGTAGAGCGAGCCGAAGGGAGGAGATCTCATGAAAGGCTTATTGAAAGGACTAGGCGTGACCTTCAAAAATATGACCCGGAAGAAAGTGACTTACGCTTATCCGGATGTTCCGCTGAAAATGCCCGATCGTTTCCGGGGAATTCAGTATCTGGATCCTGAAAAATGTATTGTATGCAATCAGTGTGCCAGAGTCTGTCCGACGGAGTGCATCACCTTGGTAGGCAAGCCGAACCCCGATCCGGAGTCGAAAATAGCCCGGGTACTGGAAACGTTCGACATCAATTTCGAAATATGCATTCTTTGCGATTTTTGCACAGAAGTATGTCCGACGGAAGCGATAGTGATGACGAATAATTTCGAACTAGCGACTTACAGCAGGGATGATTTGTTCAAGAACATGCAATGGCTGTACGAGAACGATCAGAACATTCGACAGGAAAACCATTCGTCGTCTCCTAAAGGGGGGGCGAAGAAGGATGCTTAGCAATATTGTCGAATTTTTCTCGAACGGAAGCAATCTGGTGTTTTTTGTCTTTGCCTTGTTGATTATCGGGGGAGCGATCTTCATGATCAGCTTCACCAAAGTGGTTCATATGGTCGTGGCGCTGGCCTTTTCTTTTCTAAGCCTGGCAGGCTTGTACGTGCTGCTTGAAGCGGAATTTGTAGCTTTTGTCCAGGTGTTGATCTACGCAGGGGCAGTATCGATCCTGATGATCTTCGGAATTATGATGACCAAGCATCGGGATGAAGACAAGGCACCCCCTCCCCGACAGACGCATAACATTCTGCTCGGAATCGGTATCCTGGGTTTGTTCGGAATTTTGTTCTATGCCATCCAGACAGCGGATTTTCCCGTGGAGAACGTGTCGTTGGCACAGGATAACACACTGGAGATCGGAACGCGTATTTTTACCGATCATGTCATCCCGTTTGAATTAATGTCGGTGCTGCTGACCGTAGCCTTCATAGGAGCGATTGTCGTGGCCAAAAGAGAGGAGGATTGACGATGAGCGGCCTTATTTCTCCTTATTTAACCTTGGGAGCCATTCTTTTTTGTATCGGTCTCTATGGAGCACTTTCCAAAAGGAACGCCATCATTATCTTGCTTTCGATTGAATTGATGCTGAACGGGGTCAATCTTAATCTGGTAGCCTTCTCGAAGCTGGGGATCAACCCTTCCTTGACCGGTCAGGTGTTCTCTTTATTTGCCATAACCGTTGCGGCGGCGGAAGCGGCTATCGGGGTAGCTATTCTGATTATGCTCTACCGAAATCGGGGAACATCGAATGTCGATGAAATGAACTCGATGAAGCATTAGCCTAATCTTTAGAAAAAAGCCTCTTTTGTCTAACAACCATAAGGAGGAACAATAAATCCATGGAATTGGACATTTCACAATATGCGTGGTTAATCCCGCTAATTCCGTTATTGGCTTTCCTGGTCCTGATCGGCGTAGGCCGGCAGGCTAAAGATACGGGCGCCTACATCAGCATTCTAGCCTCGGCCGTTTCATTCATCCTGGCTGTGCTCGTCTTGATCGAAAGGCTGGGAGGCCCGACCGAAAATTATTTATGGACCGGAATTCAATGGCTTAAAATCGGCGATCTGTCCGTAAAATTCGGATTCGAGATTTCCAATCTGAATGCTCTCATGCTCGTAATTGTATCTACAGTCAGTCTGCTCGTTAACATATATTCCAAAGGTTATATGCAGGAGGACGAAAGAAAGTCGGCCTTTTTCAGTTATTTATCGTTATTCACATTCTCGATGCTTGGCTTGGTCATGTCGCCTAATCTTCTACAGCTGTACATATTCTGGGAATTGGTAGGGGTATGTTCGTTCTTGCTTATCGGCTTCTGGTATTATAAACCGGAAGCGAAGGCCGCGGCCAAGAAGGCTTTTATTGTGACGCGAATCGGGGATGTGGGCCTTCTTCTGGCCATTTTGCTTCTTTTCTGGTATATGCCTGGTCATGCTCTGGACTTCTCATCCATACATAAGGTATTCGCTCTCCAACCGGATATAGCTCCCGGCATCGTTACATGGATTGCCATATTAATCTTTGTCGGCGCCGTCGGGAAATCAGGGCAATTCCCGCTTCACGTCTGGCTGCCGGATGCAATGGAAGGCCCGACTCCGATCAGTGCGCTTATTCACGCTGCAACGATGGTCGCTGCCGGTGTTTACCTGGTCGCCCGCACCTTCGATATTTTCCGGGCGTCGCCGGATGCCTTGACAGTGGTTGCGATCGTAGGAGCCTTCACGGCCATCTTTGCAGCCACTATAGGAACGGCACAGAACGATATCAAGCGGGTACTCGCTTATTCTACCGTCAGCCAATTGGGGTATATGATGATGGCGCTGGGGATAGGTACATGGGTATCTTACACGGCGGGAATTTTCCATTTGTTTACCCATGCATTCTTCAAGGCTCTGTTGTTCTTGGCTGCGGGCAGTGTCATTCATGCCGTGCACACGCAGAACATTAACGAAATGGGCGGATTGGCGGGCAGAATGAAGATTACAACCTGGACCTTCGCCATCGGGGCACTGGCGCTTGCAGGTGTGATTCCACTATCCGGGTTCTGGTCCAAGGACGCTATCCTGTCCGAGGCTTATCATCATAATCAGATGTTATTCTGGGTCGGGTTAATTGCGGCTTTCTTCACGGCCTTGTATATGTCCAGATTGTTCTTTCTCGTCTTTACCGGTCGGCCCAAGACCGAGCATGAAGTGAAGGAGTCGCCGGCATCCATGACCTTCCCGATGATAGTTCTTGCTGTGCTTGCGGTCATCGCCGGGTTTGTGTTTATTCCAGGGCTTAATCCCTGGTTTGGAAATTGGCTTGCACCGGAGGCGGTCGAGGAGTCGCTGAATTGGATCGTAGTGATTCTTTCCAATTTGGCAGCTATTCTTGGAATCGGTTTGGGGTGGGCGATTTATGGCAAAGGCAGCTTGTCCAGAGAAATGGTTTCGGAGAGAGCACCTTGGCTGTATCAGTTGGTCAACCGAAAATATTATATCGATGAGCTGTACAGCCGGATCCTTGTTCGTCCGCTGAAGGTTTTGGGGAAGCTTCTCTACGGGATAGACCGGTCCGTAGTCGATGGTCTGGTACGGCTGGTAGCGGGGTCTGTCGTTTCGCTCGGACGTCTCGGAACGAAGCTGCAGAACGGGCAGGTCCAGACTTACGGGCTCGTTACACTCCTTGGCTTTGTTGCTTTAGCATTGGTTTTGGCCGGAAGGAGGTTTATCGACCTTGGCTAATTTACCTATCCTGAGTATGATTGTCTTTGCTCCGCTGCTGGGCATCCTGGTTCTGTTATTTATCCCTAACCAGCAAGGCCGCTGGATCAAATGGATTGGAATCGCCGCAACGCTGATACCATTAGTATTGGCGGGCTGGCTGTATGTTGATTTTAATCAGTCTGACGGAGGGGATCAGTACGCCGAGAGCTATAGCTGGATCAACATTCCGCTAAATTCAGAGCTGCTTTTTAACGAGCAGGGCACTTTCCACCTGAAATTCGATTACAGCCTCGCGGTAGACGGATTGTCGCTTCCGCTGGTGTTCTTGACAGCGCTCGTTGCTGCCATGGCGGCTCTGGCCTCGTTCTCAATTAAGAAACGGTGGAAAACTTACTTCATCATGTTCCTGCTGCTGGAGATCGGGATGTTGGGTGTATTTATGGCCCGGGACTTGTTCCTGTTCTTCGTCTTCTTCGAGGTCACGCTGGTTCCGATGTTCTTCCTGGTAGGCATATGGGGATACATGAATCGGGAGAAGGCCGCCAACCGTTTCCTGCTTTATAACGGAGTAGGATCCGCCATCATGCTTATTGCTTTCCTGATTGTGGTGACGACCGCCGGATTTGCTCAAATAGAAGGACCCGATGGAACGTCGGTTTATTTCACCGGAAGCTTGTACGAGATTTCAAACCATTTGTTTAATGAACCGCAGTCCTTCGTCAATACAGATCATCCACAGAGCCCATTCTTTATGACGGAAGGGTTAAAATGGGCGCTCTTCCTGATGCTGCTCATAGCCTTCGGCATCAAGCTGCCGATGTTTCCTTTCCATACCTGGATGCTTAAGGTCCATACCGAAGCTCCACCGTCTGTTGTTATGATTCACTCCGGTATTCTGCTTAAGATGGGAGCGTATGGATTAATTCGCTTCGGGATCCTGCTATTTCCGGAGCAGGCCAAGGAATGGGCATTCGTACTTGCCTTGTTGGGGTTAATTAACATTTTGTACGGGGCCGTACTGGCTTTTGTACAGAAGGATTTCAAGCTTGTGTTGGCCTATTCCAGTATCAGCCATATGGGCATAGTCCTGCTCGGTTTAGCCGCCTTTAACGAAATCGGCATGCAGGGGGCGGTTTTCCAGATGGTGTCGCATGGGTTGATATCTGCACTGATGTTCCTGCTTGTAGGAAGTATTTATGAGAGAACGCAGACATCAATGCTGGAGCAACTCGGAGGGATGGCGGCATCTGTGCCGTTTATGAGCGGCATCTTGCTCATATCGGGTATGGCTTCCCTGGGCTTGCCCGGCTTGTCAGGCTTTATCAGTGAATATCTTTCCTTCCTCGGCTTATTCGGCTCCATGAAGATCATCACGGCCATCAGCTTGCTGGGGGTTATTCTAACAGCTGTATATGTCCTCCGTGCGGTTATGAAGATTACTTTCGGTCCAATGCCGGAGCAGTATAAGAGCCTTCGCGACGCACGTTTGATTGAAGCGGTGCCTATGGTCACCCTAGTCGCTTTCATTCTGCTGCTTGGGATTTATCCGGGCATTCTCAGCCAGCCATTGGACACAACCATAAGCGGCTTGAACCAGTTTATACAACAAGTAACTGTAGGATTGGGAGGGTAGACCAATGGAACAAGGTATCCAATTAAGCGATTTAGCTCACTTGGCGCCGGAGCTGACATTGGTCATCTCTGCTGTCATTATTTCATTAATCGATCTGCTGATGCCGCGTCATCGGAGCCGAACCGTCATTGGCTGGCTCACGATTGCCGGGTTACTGGCCGCTGCTGCCTTCATAGGTATGCGCCTTAATCTGGAGGAGCCGATTGAGCTGCTCCATCACAGCTATCGGGTCGACCATTTCGGCGATCTGGTGAAGCTGGTGCTGCTGGGATCTACCGCCTTGATCGTGCTGATGAGCATCGGGGGGATCAAGCAGAAGGAAATTCCGCATGTCGGGGAATATTATTATTTCTATCTTCCTGCGGTACTGGGCGGCATGATTATGGTTTCTTCCGGCGATCTGATTACATTATTTGTCGGATTGGAGCTCCTAAGCATTACTTCTTATATTATGGTAGCCATGAAAAAGAAGGACAGCCGATCCAACGAAGGGGCCTTTAAATACGTGGTGCTTGGCGGAGTGTCCTCGGCCATGATTTTATACGGGATGTCATTCTTGTATGGAATGTCGGGGTCCACCAATTTGGCGGAGATCAATGCGCAGCTGTCTCTTTATTCCGGTTCTTTCGGGGCTCTGATCTATGTGGCGTTTTTCCTGCTGCTGGCCGGCTTTGGTTTCAAAATAGCTGCAGCGCCTTTCCATACCTGGGCACCGGATGTTTATCAAGGGGCTCCGACACCGGTTACCGCTTTCCTGGCGGTAGTCTCCAAAGCGGCAGGGCTTGCCCTGATGTTCCGGGTGTTCTATATGGTCTTCTTCCAGGTCAACGCCGGCCCCAATCTGCCGATCGATGCGGATGTTTATATGTCCCTAAGCGTGCTGGCCGCGATCTCCATGATTGCCGGTCATTTCATGGCCCTTAAGCAAAAAAACATGAAGCGACTGTTGGCTTATTCCGGAATAGCCAATGCCGGATATCTGCTGGTTCCTATAGCGGCTAAAATCTCATTAATTCATACAAGCAATTTCTCTGAATTTATCTATTATATGGTAGCCTATGCATTGATGAATATCGGAGCGTTCGCTCTGTTATTCACGATAGAGGCAACGTCCGGAAGCTCTGAAATCAAAGGATTTGCCGGATTGTATTACCGTGCTCCATGGACAGCCGTCGCGATGGTCTTAATCATTCTGTCCCTGGCCGGGATTCCGGTTACCGCCGGTTTCTTCGGAAAATTATTCATCCTCCTGGGCGCATTGGAGATGAAGCTCTATTGGCTGGCGATCATTATGATTTTGACCAGTGTAGTTTCTTACTATTACTATTTTGGCGTTATCCGGCAAATGTTCATGCGCAGCGGCGAGGAGCCGGAAAAGCTCAAGACGACCATTCCTCAGCAGATCACTCTATGGGTGTGTGCCGGACTTGGAATTGTGCTCGGCTTTTTCCCCGGTTTATTGCTAAATTACGTAGAGTCGGTTTTCAGGCTGGGCAAGGATCTGTTTATTTACTAGCGAGCTCTTCAACGATGCGGGCGCATTGAAATCTCTAAATAATAAACCTTCTCCGAACCTACTGGGTTGCGGGAAGGTTTATTTTGCGATTAATCCGGAATCGAGTCAATATTTAGATTTGAGCCACGACAGAATATATTCGATAGCCAGGTCATAGTTGCCGACCTGACAATGCTGCTCTCCGCCTTCGGCTTCGGTGAAGAGTCTGCTGGTCACATCGGCGTAAGGCAAATGCTCTTTTAAATAGTCAAACTGCCGATCGGAATAACTAACTGAATTCCGTAATGACGGTGCATCAGCTTGTTTTGCTCGCTGCCGAACATCACGATAAAGGGGTCGGCAAGACCAATAAAATTCATGTCGGCTTCACCACCGTAGTCCAATAATGATTGTACTTGCAGCAAATATGAGGTGTGTTATCAAGGAATAGGCATTTCCATCTTGTGGAATGCTCCTTGATTATCTAGCATGATACTTGTTCCGGACATCGAATGGCAAGTAGAGTTTGTAGGTCTTTGTATGGGAAATGGCAGATTCAGAGACCTTACTGATCACCTCATCTGCACAGCCTCGATAGCCGTTGCTTTCATTAATTCTGTCCCATAATCCAGCCTGCAGTTAATTATTCAAAGATATAGGTCTTTAGACCCTTTTGTGAAAGAGCGGAAGGGGGTAGTGTGAAGAGTATCGAATGTATTTTTTAAGAAGAAATTAGGACTACCTTTAAAGAGGATTATACATATGCGACTAACTAAAGCTCTGCTCTCCTTTGGTTTGGTTTGTATTCTGCTTCTGTCCTTCCCGTTATTCGCGGCGGAGGAACCCACCCCCTTGCTCCCGTCAAATACTACGGATTCCGAATTATCCTGGATTATTCAGTGGAAGAATGATGTGGACCCGGTTGTTTATGAGAACAGTTCGATCATTTCTCAGTATCCCGACATGAATGTAATGGTCGTTCGTCCCAAAACAACGGCGAATGAAGCTGCTTGGCTGGATTACTGGCGCGCTTCGGGACAAGTCGAATACATTCAGCCCAATCATCAATACCGAATAGCCGAAATGCCGAACGATTCAATGCTAAGCAATCAACAATATTTGAAGTTGATTCATGCGGAAGAGGCCTGGGATCAAGCGGTCGGCAGCGAGGATTTGGTTGTAGCCGTGGTCGATACCGGCATAGATATGAATCATCCGGATTTAAAGGATCACTTGATTGACGGGGTGAATCTCATTCAACCAGGGACTCCCCCTTATGATGACAACGGTCATGGAACAAGCGTTGCCGGTGTGCTGGCTGCGGTCTCGGATAATGAGATCGGGGTTTCCGGACTTCTGTGGAAGGCCCAAATTATGCCGATCAAAGCCTTGGAAGCGGACGGTAGCGGCGACGAGGATAAGTTAGGAGAAGGCATTCGGTACGCAGTCGATAACGGGGCGCGTATCGTGGTCCTTTCTCTTGGTTTGAATAAGCCTTCACCATATATGAAATCCATAGTTCAATATGCGGAAGATCATGGGGTTCTTCTGGTGGCGGCTGCCGGGAATGAAGGGAATGCAGTCAAGTATCCGGCGGCCTATCCAACGGTTATCGCTGTGGGCGGGGCCACCAATGATTTACAGCCCCATAGAAGATCGAATTACGGCCCTGAACTGGATATAGTTGCTCCTTGGAACGTCTTTACGACTCTTCCGAGGGGAAATTATGGATATAAAGAAGGCACTTCCTTGGCTGCTCCGCAGGTAGCAGCGGTTGCCGGGTTGATATGGAGCAAGTATCCGGACCTGAAGCCTTATCAGGTGCGCAATCTGATCCGCCAATCGGCCCAGGAGATTACACAAACGGGGTGGGATCCGAAATCGGGTTATGGTCTGCTTCGGGCGGACCGGGCGCTAACGATTCCGTATAAGGAAGATATGTATGAGGGAAATCAAAGCCCGGACGGTGCTTATCCCATTTCCATCAGTCAACAAATCAATGCGGCTTTATCCGGAGCTTCTGATCAGGATTGGTTTTATATCGATGCGCCTTATGACGGAACCTTGTCTTTCTCGGCAGAGGCCGATCAGGCTGGGGCCGGAATGACCTTGACTTACTATACGGATCCCGGCCAGTCCGGCGTGCCTTATGAGAACATATTGTCAAGCGGAGCGGATATCCAGGTAAACAAAGGCAGAAGCTATATCAAGCTGCAGGCGGACCAGTCTGTAACTTACCGCCTGACCACCGATTTTTTAATTTATAAGGGTCCTTTCGAAGATAATGACCGGCAATATAAAGCTTATGTTCTGCCTGACCGAAGCCAGACGATAGTAGGAACCTTCCATCAGGAGAATGACCATGACTGGTTCGCGATGCATGTGCGGAGCGAAGGCACCTTGCAATTGACGGTGTCCGTCGATACGGCACGGATAGACCCTGTTCTTCTTGTTCAGAAGCAAGGGGAGAAGGAGCTTCTGATCGATAAGAACGGAGATGGCGAAACGGAAACTTCGGGACCGATGAATGTCACACCGGGAACCTATTATTTCAGAGTAAGCAATATCCCCGGTTACTCGGCCCCTGTAGTTGGCGAATATACGCTGTCTATCGAGTACTCCCCCAAATTGGAGGATCCCAACGAACCTAATAATAGACCGAACCAGGCTTCCTCCCTCAATTTAGGAAAAGAAGTAAAGGGCCACATTCAGACGAAGGATGATTCGGATTGGTTCCAGTTCAGGCTGAATGAACGCAGCTTGGTGGATGTGGGGCTGCGGGATATTCCGCAAGGGGTACGGATGGAGATGGAGTTATACGATCATTCCATTCAATTGATCAGCCAGGAGCAGGGGAGTGCGGATGCCCTTACTCTTTCGCAGGAGCTGGAAGCGGGAACTTATTATGTTCGATTAAGAGCCGATCAGGCTTTTGATAATCAGTTTTATAGACTGAAAGCCGAAAGCATTCCGTTGACCGCCGGTTTCCGCGATGTGGAGGGACATTGGGCGGAAGAGGATATTATACGGTTAACGAACCTGAAGATTGTCGAGGGAATTGAGCCATTCCGTTTCGCCCCTGATCAGCCTATGACGAGGGCTCAGGCAGCGGCTGTTATTAGCCGGGCCTTCGGCCTTACCAGCAAGAGCGGAGCGGCTGCCTTTCCCGATGTGACTCCCAGCCACTGGGCTTACGATGCGATATCCGCCGTGTCCCAGCAAGGATGGATCGACGGCTATCCCGACGCTTCATTCCAACCGGAAAGGACGATAAGCCGGATGGAAATGGTCGCTCTTCTGGCCAAAGTGCAGAATCTGATGAACGGTCTGCCCGCTGTTACAGAGGCCCCGTATGCAGATGTGGACCCAAGCTACTGGGGAGCCCCTATTCTAGTCAAGCTGATGAATGAAGGTTGGGTTTCAGGCTATCCTGACAATACATTTCGTCCCGACCATAAAGCCACCAGGGCAGAATTTGTTTCAGTCCTTGCTAAACTGTTGAAATAATACTAGTCTTGCCTTCAGCTGATGCCATTTAAGGCAATTTCGGATGGTAGGAAGCCTGAAGAAGCCATCGGTGTTCTGAAGGGTACCGGGAATCCCTTCTCCCTGTGGCCAGTTGCATTCTTACTTAATGAGACAAAATGAATTCAGCACTTCTCAGAAGTTTTATATAGAAGTTGGGCTATTTAATGGCTATACTATAGTTGCGTCAGCAATTTGTAAATTCAATGAAGCCTGTTATTTATAGCCACTAGGAAGGCGGGGAGCAGGATGGGCGAAACCGACTCCATCGGTTTTACTTTTGCAATGAGCGGAATGATCTACATATTGATTGTTTTGGTATGTATCGCCCTCTCCTGGTGGGGGCTGCAGCAATTCCGATTCGATCTGTTTGTGAAAAATCCGCGAAGCATTCAAAGCAAGCTGCTGCAAATTTTTCTATCCTTGGCATTAGGATATCAGGTGGCCCGATTCTTCATTGACTACTTTAACTGGTCGGCTATGCTGAAGGGGCTGTTTTAGAGTGATTAACCAGCGGCGGGGATGATTACCCGGGTCGGTTGCACCGCTCTATCAAGACTTCGAATAACATCGGTCTTACTTGTCAACAATGGAAATAAAACAGGTTGTTTCGACAAACTTCGAAGCCCAGCGAACATAGGAACGACGAAGGTTTGGAGCTAATATACGCAGCTACTGGTCTAAGTTAGATGGCGTCTTTAATAATATAGACGAAGAAAACAGCGTTTTGGTTCTCAAACTGTGTGTAATGTTCGATTATTCGCCGATAATTTAATCGAGGGCGGATTATGAAGATAGGCTGGTATCCAGCCCTTTTTCAACAGAATAAGGAAAAGACATAAATACAACGGAACGCGGAGGGACCAGAGATGAGCAAAATAATCGTCCGCGGTGGCAAACGATTATCGGGAAAAGTCAAAGTACACGGCGCCAAAAACGCTGTTCTGCCTATTATTGCTGCTTCCTTGCTCGGTACAAAAGGAATTAGCGTAATTAAGGATGCCCCTCTGCTGGAGGATGTCAAAACGATTTACCAGCTGATCAAAAGCTTGGGGGCACAAATCAAATATGAGAATGAGGTCATTCGGGTCGATTCCTCGCGCTTGGATTCATGCGAAGCACCTTATGAGTTGGTCCGCAAAATGCGGGCTTCCTTTCTTGTTCTCGGTCCGCTGCTGGCCCGGATGGGGAGAGCGAGAATACCGCTCCCCGGCGGCTGTGCTATCGGAACCCGGCCGATCGATCAGCATTTGAAAGGCTTCGAGGCCATGGGGGCGGATATAGAGCTTGGCCAAGGCTTTATAGAAGCTAGAGTGAAGGGGAAGCTGCGGGGCGCCAAGATCTATTTGGATGTTGCCAGTGTCGGGGCCACCGAAAATATTATGATGGCTGCCACCTTGGCTGAAGGGACCACCTACATCGAGAACGCGGCCATGGAACCGGAAATTGTAGATTTGGCGAATTATTTAAACGCCATGGGTGCCCGTATTCGCGGTGCAGGGACCGGGGTGCTCCGTATAGATGGGGTTGATTCGCTGCAGGGTGCTATACATACGGTAATTCCGGATCGGATTGAAGCGGGAACTTACATGGTTGCAGCTGCTATTACCAGAGGGACCTTGTTTATAGAAGGGGCAATCTGCGATCATCTGAAGCCCGTCATTTCCAAGCTTAGGGAGATGGGCGTGAAGGTGCTGGAAGACGAGAATGGAGTCGAGGTATGCGGGGAAGGCCCGCTGCGGGCTGTCGATATGAAGACGCTGCCGTATCCCGGGTTTCCAACCGATATGCAATCGCAAATGATGGCCCTTCTCTTGAAAGCGGAAGGAACGAGTCTTGTGACAGAGACGGTGTTCGAAAATCGTTTTATGCATGTGGATGAATTTATTCGAATGAATGCCGAAATTAAGGTCGAGGGCCGGACGGCTGTTGTTCAAGGCAATACCCGTCTGCGGGGAGCCAAGGTGAATGCCACGGATTTAAGAGCGGGGGCGGCGTTGGTGCTTGCTGCTCTGGCCGCGGATGGGGAAACGGAAATATCCGGTATCCACCACATTGACAGGGGCTACGTGAACATTGTTGAGAAGCTTCAAGCGCTGGGAGCGGACATCCAGAGAGTGGATGGAGCCGTAGAAGTCGAGGAGAAACCTAGCGAGGTCGGCTTCTTCGCGGTGCAGCCCACTTGGGCGTAATGTTTGCCTCGGTCTGAGTCCTTCCCGTATAACTTAAATATAAAACGAATGATCTGCCTTGGTCTGATGACCGAGGCTTTTTTATTGTTTAGGCTTTAGCCAGTTGAGTGCGTGAAACGCGCGAAACAAAAAACCACCCGCTATGCGGGTGGA
>NZ_JBHTIU010000090.1:0-19709 GCF_042677205.1 Paenibacillus residui | reverse complement strand
GCTTCGTGAATGATTTCACACCTTAAAAATTAAAAAAAACTGTCTTGACTTCTTGTGCCACTATACAAATCCAACGAAGCAAATGATACCCACAGGTTTTCTCCCACTCCCCCTTCTTTCCCGGAAGCTCCTATGCAACAACTCACTCCCTTTCCCCCTTTACAAAAGCTTAGGAACCGTCTAACACGCACATAACAATCCCTCTGTATATTGAAATTGTAGGAAATGCGACAACGGACGGATGGATGTAGGATTTCATTTTTCACGTCCGTCTGATTTCTGGAGGAGGAGCATATCGCAGGATGGAAAAACGGTTCATTTGGTTCGATCTCGGCTATACCCTTGTACAAATGCAGAGAGAAGAGGATTACCAGACCTACTTGCGCGAGCAAGGAGCCGAAGCCAAGGCTGAAGAGATTGCAAGAGCCTACCATTTGGCGGACAAGCTGTTCATGCGGGAGTACACGGACGTACTTGGGGGTGAAAGGGGAACGTTTTTCCCCTGGTACATCGGCGTGGTGAATTATTATCTTGGCTTCCGCTTTCCGCTGGTCGAGCAGTGCCGAAGGCTGCAGGAACTGGGAAAAGAGAAAGAGCGGATGTGGGTTCCTTATGAATTTAGCGCCGCCTTGCTGGAACAGTTAAAAGAAAACTCATACGGCGTAGGGCTGATTTCCAACTGGGATCATACGGCCCGGACCGTATTGGAGCAATGCGGTTTGCTGCCGTATTTCGATCATCTTTTCATATCTGAGGAGCGGGGGGTGAAGAAGCCGGATAAGGCTATTTTCGAGATGGCGTTGAAAGCGGCGGGAGTGTCGCCCGAAGAGTGTGTCTACGTTGGGGACAACTATTACGATGATGTGATCGGAAGCCGGCAGGCCGGGATGGAATGCTGGCTGATCAACCGGTTTGACCGCTGCGGAATAGAGGAAATCGATCATGCGCCGGTCATCCCGTCGGCCCGGGATATTCTCGAGCTTCTGGACAGGCAGGCGGTTGGAGGGCTGAAGGGGGCTTCCCGGCATTGATGAGATTTGAGCAAAAGGTAGAGGCCGCTTTCGACGCATTAAGCCCCGGAATGAAGAAGATCGCTTATTTTGCGGCCAAGGAGATGAAGCAGGCGGCCATTACACCGGCGAGAAAGCTCGGGAAATTAGCCGGGGTCAGCGAAGCGACCGTCCATAGGTTTGCCCGGCAGCTCGGCTATGGAAGCTTCTCGGCGATGCAATCCGATCTGCAGGCGCAGGTGCTGGAGGTCAGACCTGTGCAGAGGCTGCTTCAATCGGCGGAGGCGGATTATGCGGCTTCCTGGCTGGAGGAGCATTTCCGCCTGGAATGCGATAATTTGCAGGCCACTGCCGAGCTCAAGCAGGAAGATCGCATAGAGGCTGCGGCGAAGCTCCTGATTCGGGCTAACCGGATCGCGATTGCCGGCTGGCGCGCCGGCTTGGCGGTCACCAGCCCCCTCTCCTACATCCTGAGATACATGCTCGGGGAGGGAGAGTTGATTCCCCAGGGAGAATGCGCCGAATTCGCCGCCCGGCTGACAGCGGGAGATGTCTTGTTCGTCTGCGGCTTTCCACGATACTGCGGCCGCACGATGAAGGTCAGCGAGGCGGCCAGGGAAGCCGGAGTCCCCCTCATCGCCCTGACCGATTCGCCGCTGTCCCCTTTTGCCAGACTCGCGGATGTGGTTTTGCTGGCTGCGACCCGGTCCGGCGGTTTTCTCGATTCGTACATTGCCCCGCTTGCGGTCGTGAACGCGCTCGTTCAAAGAATCGCCCGCTTGGACAAGGAAAGGGTCGCCCTGAATCTGCTGCGGACCGAAACCCATTTCCGCGGGTTCGATTCGCAATTCATATGGCCTACGGGCAGCAAAGAAGGGGAATAAAACGATGCATATAACTACTTTAGGCTCCTGGGGCGCCTATCCGGCCGCTCAATCCGCCACCTCCGGCTATTTGCTCGAATCCGGCACGACCCGTATTCTCGTGGATTGCGGCTCGGGGGTACTGGCCCAACTACAGCGCTATACAGAGCTCGAATGGCTGGATGCCGTCGTTCTCTCGCACTCCCATACGGACCATATCGCCGATGTCTATTGCCTGCAGTATGCCATTATGATCCTGACCGAACTGGGCAAACGGTCCCGGCCGCTCGATATTTACGCCCATATCGAGGAACCGGAGCGGATGGAGAGCTTGAATTATCCGCCCTACTGCAGGGCTTACCCGATAGACGCGGGCGACCGGCTGACCATTGGGGATGTCCGCTTCCAATTCGGCCGGAATGTGCATCCCGTGTCGTGCTTATCCATGCGGATCGAGCATCAAGATAGAAGTATTGCCTACACGGCCGATACCGAATGGCATGACGGGCTGGTCGAGCTGAGCCGGGGGGCGGATATGCTCCTGTCCGAATGCAGTTTGTACAATCAGCAGTTTGGGAAGATTCGGGGCCATTTGACCGCGGGCGAGGCCGGCAGGCTGGCGGCTTTGGCCGATGCGGGCCGGCTCGTGCTGACCCATCTGCCGCATTACGGAGACCATCAGACATTAGTGAGACAGGCACAGGAACACTATTCGGGACCTGTGCAGCTAACCTATACCGGCGATTGCTTCGTCATTTGATCCATTAATGCAATGATAAGGAGAGGAAAAACCAATGATAAGTCGCAAATGGAAAACCATGTCCGTTATTATCGCGTGTGCTCTGCTAACGATGATCTTGGCTGCATGCGGCAGCGGGGGAGCGGCGGGGGGACGAGGCGCGGAGCAGAACAGCGGGCAGTCGGCCGGGTCGAATGCCGATCAGGGCGGCACCTCATCGGGCTCGGGAGATTCGGCCAAGACGGAGAATTCCGCCAAGGAAGGCGGGACGGTCGTTGTGGCCGTGCCGCAGGACCCGGATTTTCTCGATCCGCACCTGGCCGTCGCCTCGGGTACCCAGGAGATGATGTTCAACGTGTTCGAGGGGCTTCTCAAGCCTAACGAGCGGGGGGAAGTTCAGCCGGCAATTGCCCAATCGTACGAGATTTCCGACGATGGGCTGACCTATACCTTCAAGCTGCGCGAAGGGGTCAAGTTTCACAACGGCAATCCCGTCACCGCGGAGGATGTTCAGTATTCATATGAACGGCTGATGGGCAAGGACAGCGGGAAGCCTCTGTCCACCGCTTTCGGCAATGTGGAGTCGGTAGAGATAGTGGATTCGCAGACCATTGCGGTGAAGCTGAAAGCGAACGACGTGTCCTTCCTCAGCTATTTGACGGCTGCCATTCTTCCCGAAGGTTACGAGGATCAGAACACGGCTCCGATCGGCGCCGGCCCGTTCAAGTTTGTCGAATATGCTCCGAACCAGCGGCTCGTTCTGGAGAAGAACAAGGACTACTATATTCCGGGCGTCCCTTATCTTGATCGGGTGGAATTCCGCATCATGCCGGACAGCGAAGCCTCCCTGCTTGCGCTGAAGGCCGGGGAGATCGATATGTATCCGCGGATTGACAGCGAGCGGGCGGAAGAGCTTGGGGACGGCTTCCATTTTGTCGACGGGATGCAGAATATGGTTCAGCTTATGACCATGAATCACTCCCGGAAGCCTTTTGACAATGTGCTGGTGCGTCAGGCGATCAATTACGCGATTGATGTGGATGAGATCATTCAGGTGGTTGCGGCAGGCAAAGGAACCAAGCTCGGCTCCAACATGAGCCCGGCTATGCAGAAGTATTACCAGGAAGGGCTGGAGAACACCTACGACGTCAATCTGGAAAAAGCTAAAAGCCTGCTGGCCGAAGCAGGGTATGAGAACGGGTTCTCCACTACCATATCCGTACCCTCCAACTACAAGTTTCACGTTGACACCGCTCAGGTCATCGCCCAGCAGCTGCAGAAGGTGGGAATCCAGGCCGAGATTGAGCAGGTCGAGTGGGCCGTCTGGCTTGATCGGATTTATAAAGGCCGGGATTATGACATGACCATTATCGGGTTGACCGGTAAGCTGGACCCTCATGAGGTTCTGGTGCGTTATGCATCCGACTACAAAGCGAATTTTTACAATTATGTCAATCCGGAATACGACAAGCTGATCAAGCAAGCACAAATTGAGCTGGACGACGCCAAAAGGGTCGGGCTGTACAAGGAAGCCCAGAAGATTCTGACCGATGACGCGGTCGCCGTCTATATTATGGATCCTAACTTTGTTGTGGCGATGAAAAAAGAGCTGAAAGGCTACAAGCTCTATCCGATTTATGTGCAGGACATGTCCACCATGTATTACGAAAAATAAGCCTTCTGCTTTCAAAAGGAGTGTCCGCAGTGCCTTATATCCTTCGGAGAACGATGACGTTCATCGTTACTTTGATTCTGGTAGTTATCATGACCTTCGTCGTCTTCCGGATTATACCGGGAGATCCGGCGCTGACCATCCTCGGTATGGATGCGGACGAGGCGCTTTTGGCGGCTATGAAGGAGAAGCTCGGGACGGACCGGCCCTTATCGGAGCAGTTTGCCCAGTGGGTGAAGCAAATGGCCAAGGGGGACTTCGGGGAATCTCTGAAGTTCTCCCGCCCGGTGCTGCAGCTGATTCTGGAACGGCTGCCGGTAACCGTGTCGATTGCGCTGATGTCCATCGTCATGGCGCTGGTCATCGCCGTGCCCCTAAGTCTGTTAGCGGTAAAACGGCACGGCAAAGCGGCCGATCTGCTGATTTCCGGATGGACTCAGCTAGGGATGGCGGTGCCTTCGTTCTGGCTCGGCATTCTGCTGGTGTTGTTGCTCGGATTGACCTTCCGATGGTTTCCCGCCGGCGGATATGTGCCATGGTCGGAAAGTCCGGCGCAGGCATTGAAGTCGCTGTTCCTGCCCTCCCTGGCCGTGGCCATTCCGCAGGTAGCGGTCATTGTCCGGTATTTGCGGACGACCCTGCTGGAGCAGATGAACCAGGATTATGTGAAAACAGCCCACAGCAAAGGCTTGCGTGAGACAACGGTTTTGTACAAGCATGTGCTGAAAAACGCGCTCGTTCCTGTCATCACGGTCGTTGGCATGATTTTTGCCGATGTTCTGGGAGGAAGTTTGATCATTGAGCAGGTCTATGCGCTTCCCGGATTGGGCCGCCTGATGGTTTCCTCGATCGGTGCCCGGGATTTTCCGCTGGTGCAGGGAATGGTGCTGTTTACGGCTTTCATAGTGATTTTGGTCAATTTTACCGTAGATTTGCTGTACAGGGTCGTTGATCCAAGAATCCGGTTAAAGTAGGTGGGAGAAGTGAAGAAGGCGACGAATCCGAGCCTGTGGATCGGCGGCTCGATCGTGGGCGCACTGCTTTTATTCATGGTTGTCAGCCTGATCTATATTCCTCATGACGTGAATGCGATGAACTCCGGTGCCCGCCTGCTTGCTCCAAGCTATCAGCATTTGTTGGGCACAGATCATTTCGGGCGGGATGTCTTCAGCCGGCTGATGCAAGCCTCGCAGACCGCCTTCCAAATCGGGGGCATGTCGGTAATTATCGCCGCTTCCGGCGGCCTGATCATTGGCGCGTTCGCGGGATATTTCGGCGGTTGGGCCGACGAATTGGCCATGCGGGTGATGGATGCGATGATGGCCTTCCCCGGCATTATTCTGGCGTTGACACTTGTCGCCGTATTCGGCCCGAGCCTGCAGAACACCATTCTGGCCATTGGCATAATGGGGATTCCTTCTTTTTCCCGCATTGTCAGGAGCGGATTTATGCAGTTCAAGCAGTTGGATTTTGTCAAAGCGGCAAGAGGGGTCGGGGCGGGGCATCTTCGGATCATGTTCCTGCATATTCTGCCCAATGTCGTTCCGCCATTAATCGTTGCCGCCTCGATGAGCTTCTCGGGAGCGATCCTGGCGGAGGCGGGCCTTAGCTACCTGGGATTAGGGGTGCAGCCTCCGGACCCCAGCTGGGGCCGAATGCTGAATGAGGCTCAGGGTTATATTGTCAGAGCTCCCTGGTATACCTTGGCTCCTGGAGTGCTGATCACGGTCACGGTGCTGGGCTTCAATCTGCTGGGAGACGGCATACGGGATTGGAACGATCCGAGGATGGCCGGGCAACGTGGAGCATGATGGAAGGGAGACGTATGGATCTTGGTCGAATCGTGGATGAGTGGGATAAGAAATATGATAGGAGCTTATGCGATACGTTTTAACCGGACAAGGAAGAAGATAATGCATCTATTTCGCGCCAAAATCCTCGGATGTGTCGAAATAGCAGTACAAATGCATCGATTTTGGCCGGAAAGCAACTTCTGGAAACCAATGGTCCTTTATATTGAGGTTTGATCGATTTGCGGACAGGCCGGAGAAGGAGGGATATGGATGGAGCAAATACATTTGCTAACGGGGAGGAACCATCGGAAGGCAGAAGCAGGTCAGAGGAATAATGGGGGGCAGGAAGGGCAAAATTGGCAGAAGGACGGGAACCAGGCGCCATTGCTCGAAATAGAAAACCTGTATGTTGGTGTGGGAAAGGGCAGGGAGATAAGAAATGTCCTGGAAGGAGTAACTCTGCCGATAGCCCAGGGAGAGATCGTGGGCTTGGTCGGGGAATCCGGCTGCGGCAAAAGCATGGCCTCTCTCGCCATTCTAGGTCTGCTTCCCCGCGGGGCCCGCATCACGGGCGGTTCGATCCGGTATCAAGGGAGAGAGCTTCATTCGCTCCCCAAGGACGAAATGCGCAAGCTGCGTGGCAAGGAGCTGTCGATGATCTTTCAGGACCCGATGACATCGCTCAATCCGGTGTTGACGATCGGAGAGCAGCTTGTGGAGATGATCACCCTTCATCTGGGGATAAAGCGACGCGAAGCGCTGGAGCATGCGGCAGAGATGCTGGGCAAGGTAGGGCTGTCCAGGGCCGGAATGCTGCTGCGCGAATACCCCCATCAATTATCTGGAGGAATGCGGCAGCGGGTCATGATCGCCATAGCGCTTTCCTGCTCGCCTAATTTGCTCATTGCCGATGAGCCTACAACGGCGCTCGACGTCAGCATTCAGGCGCAGATTCTCGATTTAATGGCCGATTTCAACCGGACGGACAACACCTCCATCTTGCTGGTCTCCCACGATTTGGGCGTCATTGCCGAGAGATGCGGCAAGGTGGCTGTCATGTATGCCGGACAAATTGTAGAGATGGCGGCAACGGACCGGCTGTTTCGCTCTCCGCAGCATCCCTATACCCGGGGACTGATCGATTCGATCCCATCTCCGGACAAGAAAGGCCGACCGCTGTATTCCATACCGGGACGTGTGCCAGGGATAGCCGAGCGGGGAGCGGGCTGTCATTTTGCCGGGCGCTGTCCTTATGCGGACGAACGCTGCCGGTTGAGCGCACCGCCTCCGGTCAGGCTCGATGAAGGGCACACCGTACGCTGCTGGGCGGTTGGGGCAGAGGCGGAAGAGAGGAGGGAATTGGCCCATGCCTAGACATATAGAGGCGCTTTCCGCCAAACCGGACACAGCCGAGCGGATCGCTGCCGAGCCGGACAGTGCCGGTACTATAGGTGCCGGGCAGGTTTCCGGCAGGCCGGTGCCCGTCAGGCCTGCAGGCACGGGCCCGGACACGGCAAGGCCTAGCGGTGCCAGGACGAACGGAGCCAGGCTGTACAATGCCGAGTTGAGCAGTGCCTGGCCGCATAGTGCCGAACCGGTCCATGCCCGGTCGGGCAGTGCCGGGTCAAACCGTGCAGAGACGTGCAGTGCCGAACTGAACCGTACCAGGCCGAACAATTCCGCACCGATTCTGTCCGTTCAATCCCTGGTGAAGCATTACCCGGTGGCGTCACAAGGGCTGCGAAGAGGCAGATTGGTGCGTGCGGTGGACGGTATTTCCTTCGACATTCTGGAAGGTGAAACGCTCGGACTGGTAGGAGAAAGCGGCTGCGGCAAATCCACCACGGCACATATGATTGCTTCCCTCGTCAGGCCGACCTCCGGAGCGATTCGGTATGGCGGCAAGAGCACAGCCGAAGCCAAGGGCAGCGAACAGAGGGCGCTGCGCAGGGAAATTCAGCTTGTCTTTCAAGATCCATACGCTTCTCTCAACCCTCGTCACCGAATTTTGGCTGTGCTGGAAGAGCCTCTGCGGGTGCATAGACTTGGGGACCAACGGACAAGACGCAAGCAGGCGGAGGAAATGTTGGAACTCGTCGGGCTCGACGCTTCTTTCGGGAGGCGGTACGCGCATGAGCTGAGCGGCGGGCAGCGCCAACGGATCGGCATCGCCCGCGCATTGATGCTGCAGCCCCGGTTAATTGTCGCCGACGAGCCGGTTTCTGCGCTGGATGTATCCGTTCAGGCGCAAATCTTAAACCTTTTGAAGGAAATGCAGAGGAAATTTTCGCTGACTTATTTGTTCGTATCCCATGATTTGAATGTAGTCCATTACATGAGTGACCGGGTGGCGGTCATGTATTTGGGTAAAATCGTGGAAATAGCGCCTGTAGATCGGATTTACTCCTCGCCGCTTCATCCTTATACCCAAGGATTGCTTGCCTTGATTCCAGGAAAGCGCCAAGAGAGCAGAGGCGGAAGGACGGCCTCGGGCAGCGGAGCATTTTCCCGCCCGCTTTTGCTTGGCGAAGGCCTCTCTGAATTACCTGCTACAAAGGAGGATGGCCCAAGAACGTTCAGCGAAGAAACGTCCGAGCTGATGGCTCCTCGAAGTGAAACGACTAATCCGACGGCCCTTACTGGAGAAATGCCTGACCCCGTGTCGACGCCTTCGGGCTGCGCTTTTCACCCCCGCTGTCCTTGGGCCCGAGAAGGTTGCAGACAAGCGGTGCCGCCTCTGCAGGAAGCGGGGGACGGCCACTATGTTCGCTGCTTTCTGCCTTAAGGATTCGACGAACACGGCCCATCCTCCGGTATGTTGCAGTTATCGGGTCACTACATTTTTCCATGAGGTGTTTGTTACGGCAGCTATCCTACTATAGGAAACTGCTTGAGTGGACTGAATCACAGGAATGACCGACGCATTGCTCCATTGATGGAGCGAAGAAATGAAGGCTATCGATTTTCAACGACATTTGGATATAGAGGAGAAGGGGCTGACTAAATGAGAATAGGCATCTTATCGGATTTGCATGTGGATTTGAATCACTCGGAGACGGACATCCCGATAGAGGAGGCGCTGGCACGGGCAGTCGAAGAACGGCAGGTCGAGAGGATGATCATTGCCGGGGATTTGACCAACGATTGGGAGACGACATTGGAGGCGCTGGACAGAATAGAAAGGATGACTTCGGTTCCCTGCTTGTTCGTGCCGGGAAATCACGATGTATGGAATATCAACGCTCCCGGAAGATCGGCCTGGGAAGCCTACGACAAGCTGAAGGAATTTCCTCGCAATCTTGCAAACGGAGCCTTCCGGTTAACGGATCATTGGGTGGTGATCGGCGACCTCGGCTGGTATGATTACTCTTTCGCCTCCCCCGACTTTACTTTCGAGCAGTTGGAGCGCATGCAGTGGGGGGAACGGACCTGGAAGGACAGCCTCTATGCCGATTGGGGAATGTCGGTGGGGCAGGTCCATAATTATTTTGTGGAAAAATTGAAGAGGCAATTAGATGAGCATCGAGGCAGCAGCATTATTCTCGTAACTCATGTAGTTCCTCACAAGGCTTTTACCGTGCCGGAAACGATCGGGGAGTGGCGTTATTTCAACGGATTCCTCGGGAGCCGACAGTACGGCGAGTTGATTCGCGATTACTCGGACTCCATTCGTTATGCCGTATCGGGACATGTCCATTACCGTAAAGAGGTGGAAGAGAACGGTGTCCGATTATTGAATAACGGTTTGGGTTATCGCCGGGAATGGAGAAGCGGCCAAGGAGCGATGGAGGAAGTCAAACGAGCCTTGTTGACGATTGATTTGGACTAACAGATAGCATCCCTCTGATATAGAGTTAACAATCAGTATGTATATTGAACTTGTAAGACAAACAAATATTTTTGGGCCCAAAATCAAAAGCGGCCAAACGAAGTGTCTGCTCCCTTTAAAAATCCCGATTTCCTTGACATGAAACGAAAGATTTAAAGCCGTTCTTTGAAAAAGTTTCTCTACTTCGCCGCTTTTTGGGCAAAAAAATCTTTGACTTTGGGGCAAAACGTTGATATCATTGCCTTGTATAAATAGGATTTGGCCCAAATTTTGTGCAAGCATGGCACTGCTTGAAACATAAGCGGATATTACTTTACAGGCGAAGGAGTATAGAGAAAGATGCCTACTTTGAAAGAAATCGCGCAGCACGCCGGATTTTCTATTTCTACCGTTTCCCGGGTTTTAAATAATGATAACAGCCGGCATATTAGCTCGGAGACCAAATCAAAGATCTGGAATGTTGCCAATCAGCTAGGCTATATTCCTGCCCAAACGGCCAAATCGACCGCACGTAAAAGCGCTTCCCCGGCGAGGACGGAATACCGGCAAGTAGGCTGTATCGTATCCGTTCCCCAGAATAAATACAACCACCCCTATTTCTCTCCGATTCTGGAGGGAATAGAGAAGAAGCTGTCTGAGCTGAACTGCTCCCTCGCTTACGTAATCACCATGAACGAAATAGAGGGAGAGAAGGCGATGCGCAGGCTGCTTCAGGATACGAAGCTGGACGGCCTCATTATTGTTGAGGGTATCGACCAGGAGATGTACGAAACGATCAAGAGGATTGTTCCGGCCGTCGTAGGCATCGATATTGCCGATCCTTCCGTCCCCGTTATTTCTTATGATCGCGTGCAAGCGGCCAAATCGGCGGTACGGCATCTGATCCGGCAGGGCCACAAGCGGATCGGTTTTATCGGCGGGACGGGACTTACCGGTGATTTGGAGCGGGAGAAGCGCTATCGCGGTTATCGCGATGCCCTGCAGGAGGCGGGACTGGAAGCGGACCCCCGCTGGATCATTAATGCGGGCTGGGACGTGAACGTCAGCTATTCCCGGATGGCCGAAGTGCTGGATTCGAAGGCGGGAGAGCCTCCTACGGCTATTTTTGCCGCGAGCGATATGATGGCGATCTCGGCGATGCGGGCCGTCACAGAACGAGGATTGCGGATTCCGGAGGATATGGCCTTCGTCGGGCTGGACAATATCGAAGTGTCCCAATTTACCACTCCGCCGCTTTCGACGATTCACATTCCGAAGAGCGAGATAGGCATGATGGCGGCGAAGGTGCTGGTAGATCAAATAGAGGGCAACCATCCGCTTCCGTTCAAGCTGCTGATGCCTTTTCAACTCATAATCCGGCAATCATCCGATTATCAGAGAGAGTAAAACAGCGCAGGTATGAAGACATAGAGTCCGCGGAACGGAGAGGAAAGGAAGCAATCTTCCGATCTATATAGATGATAGAGTCCGAAACCTCCGCGGCAATATTTTTTTTGATCATTGGACAAATAACGGCCATTTTTGGGCCCAAAAATACATTATGTTGAAGGAAGGGAATCAGCTTGGAGCAGATACGAATCGGGGTTATCGGACTCGGATGGAGAGCGGGAGTCACTAAATACTGGCATCGGCCGGATGGCAAATCGGTTGTTGTCGCAGGGGCGGATACCAATCCGGCGCGTCTGGACAAATTTAGGGAGAGAGTCAATCCGGATGCCGATGTGATGCTGGATTACCGGGAGCTATTGCAGAGGCCGGATATTGATGCGGTCGTAGTAATGACTCCCGATCACTGCCACGACGAACATGCGGTAGCGGCGCTAAGAGCCGGCAAGCACGTCTATTGTGAGAAGCCGCTGGCCGTTACGGTGGACGGCTGCGACCGGATTCTGGAGGCGTGGCGGGATTCCGGCAAGCATTTCATGATTGGCTTCAATATGCGCTACATGAACATGTACCGTACGATGAAGGAAATAATTGCAGCCGGCGATATCGGAGAGGTGAAGGCGGTCTGGGTCCGTCATTTTGTAGGACTTGGAAGCGATTACTATTACCATAGCTGGCACGGCAGCTCGAAGAACACGACCTCCCTGCTGCTGCAGAAGGCCTCTCATGATATCGACATCATCCATTGGCTTACCGGCCGTTATACGACCAAGGTGGCCGCATTCGGCGGAGTCGACTACTTCGGAGGCAGCAAGCCTAATGATCTCACCTGTCCCGAATGTCCGGAGAAGGAGACATGCCCGGAAGCGCGGTTCGGTCCTCTGACACAATGCGCCTTCCGCGAGGAAATCGACGTGGAGGATAACAGCATGGTGCTGATGGAGCTGGAGGGAGGCATCAAGGCTTCTTACATGCAGTGTCATTTTACTCCGGATTACGAAAGGAATTATACGATTATCGGGACGGAAGGGAGAATAGAGAATTCGGAGCCCAATAACCAGGTGATTGTGAAATCGAGAAAATCCAATACGTGGCGCGATTTGTCGGACAGAGTTTACAACATCCGCAAAGCGGAAGGCTCTCACAACGGGGCGGACGAGAAGATATGTGAGGACTTCATTAACATGATCCTCCATGGGAAAGAACCGGTAGCCCAGCCTATTGCCGGCCGGATGAGTGTAGCTGTCGGCTGCGCCGCGACCGAGTCGATGAGAGCAGGCGGCAGAGTGATTCGGGTGAAAGAGCCCCGGCCGTGGATGCTTGGCCTTAACGAATCAGCGGTCCGCTATTGACCATGAACCATCAAGCTTGCAGTAAAGGGGGGCTCATTGTTGAATCAACCAGCGGTTTATACCCATGCCGACAAGGCGAAACGCCTGTCTAAATGGAAAGCGTTCAAACGAACGCTTCGCAAAAATTGGGATTTGTATTTGCTCATCACTCCCGTTATCGTCTACTTTTTCATCTTCGATTACATACCGATGTACGGTGTGCAGATCGCCTTTAAAAATTTCGTTGCCGCCAAAGGCATTTGGGGCAGCGATTGGAGCGGGTTCGTTCATTTTCAACGGTTCTTTGACAGCTATTATTTCGGGCGCCTGATTTGGAACACATTCAGCATCAGTCTGTATCAGCTGGCTGTCGGATTTCCGATACCGTTATTGCTCGCTCTTCTGATTAACGAGGTTGGAAGCAGGTCCTTCAAGCGGTTCGTGCAAACGGTTACTTATGCGCCGCATTTCCTGTCCACTGTCGTTATGGTCGGCTTGATCTTTATTTTTCTGTCACCGCAAAACGGGATCATCAATCATATCATCGTGTTCTTCGGAGGCGAACCGATCTCTTTCATGACGGAGTCGAAATGGTTTAAAACCATTTACGTCTTCTCCGGGGTGTGGCAGGGAATGGGCTGGAGCTCGATCATCTATTTGGCAGCGCTTTCCGGTATCGATCCTTCCCTGCATGAGGCGGCACGAGTCGATGGAGCAAGCCGGCTTCGCCGCATCTGGCATATCAACCTGCCGGGAATTATGCCGACGGTCGTCATTCTCTTGATTCTGAATGTCGGTCACATTATGGGTGTCGGCTTCGAGAAAATTTATTTGATGCAGAACAATTTAAACATCGAAAGCTCCGACGTTATATCCACCTATGTGTACACGCAAGGGATTGTGGGGGCGCAGTACAGCTTTGCCGCCGCCGTAGGACTGTTTAATTCCATTATTAACGTCATTCTGCTGGTAGCCGTGAACCAAATCGCGAGAAAAGTCAATGAAACCAGCTTGTGGTAGGGAGGCATAACGGTGAAAGAAACTTTTACGGACCGTCTGGTGGGGGGCATCATCTATGCCATCCTTACGGTCATACTCCTAATTATTTTGTACCCGCTTGTCTTTGTCGTCAGCGCCTCGATCAGTGATCCGCTGTCGGTGACCAAGGGTGAGATGTGGCTGTTTCCGAAAAACTTGTCCTTCATAGGCTATGAACTGATTTTCGCCAACAAAGAAATCTGGATCGGATACAAGAACACGATTATTTACACCGTTGTCGGCACGTCTGTCAATTTAATCATGACGATTATGGCCGCTTATCCGCTATCGCGCAAAGACTTTGCCGGCCGCAATGTCATCACGGGGTATATCGTCTTCACGATGTTTTTCAGCGGCGGGCTGATCCCGACTTACCTGCTTGTCAAAAATCTCGGCATGATCAATTCCATGTGGGCGCTGATCATTCCCGGAGCCGTCTCTGTCTGGAACATCATCATTATGAGGACCTTCTTCCAGACCAGCATACCGAACGAAATTCAGGAATCGGCGGCGATCGACGGCTGCTCCAATTTACAGACTCTGTGGAAAATTGTGCTTCCGCTTTCCATGCCGGTGATTGCCGTCATGATCTTGTTCTACAGCGTCGGCCATTGGAATGCTTATTTCAACGCCTTGATTTATTTGAACGACCGCGATAAATATCCGCTTCAGCTATTCCTGCGGGAAATTCTTATCAAATCGGAAGTGGATAACATGGCGGGCGGCATGGACCTGTCGGTGCAGAAGCATTTGATGGAGGCGGAGGCCATCAAATATGCGATTGTCATCGTGGCTAATTTGCCGGTTCTGGCGGTCTACCCGTTCCTGCAGAAGTATTTTACGAAAGGGTTTCTGGTTGGTGCAATCAAAGGCTAGCCCATAGTCTTTGTTCACAAATAGACATTAGCTTAAGGGAGGTTAAACTTTTTATGCAAAGTTTGAAAAGACTGACTTCAGTAATGCTCGTGGGCGCCATGACAGCCGGGCTGCTCTCGGCTTGCGGCGGTGACAAGGAAGGGCAGACGTCTTCCGGGAATGACACAAATAAAGAAGCGGTGGAGCCGGCCGTCAAGACGGAAGGATTTCCGATTGTTGAGAATCCGATCAAGCTGACCTTCTTTGCGGGCAAAGCGCCGTCCGCCCCTGCCAACTGGAACGATCTTCCGGTCTGGAAGGAATATGCGAAGATGACGAACATCGAGGTCGATTTCCAATTGACTCCGACGGAAAGTCTCGCGGAGAAGCGGAATCTGGTTCTGTCCGGCGGGGATTATCCGGATGCGTTCCACACGGCCAGGCTTTCTCCAGTCGATGTTATGAACTATGGATCTCAGGGCATTTTTATTCCTCTTAATGATTTGATAGACAAGTACGCTCCCAACTTCAAGAAGCTTCTGGAACAGTACCCGGAGATAAAGAAGGGCCTGACGATGCCGGACGGCAATATTTATTCCTTCCCGACGTTCTACGATCCGGAGTTCAAGTCGGTTATCATCGGCCAGAAGCTGTGGTATAACAAGAGCTTCCTGGAGCAGCTCGGCATGAAGGAGCCGGAAACGACCGATGAATTCTATGAATATTTGAAGGCCGTCAAGACGCTGAACCCCAAATATATTCCTTATGCGGCCAGCAATTACGGCTCGCTGCTCGATGAAGTGAAGGGAGCATGGGGGCTCGGCAACCGCGGCAACGCCCACCGGATGGACATCGATCCGAAGACGAAGGAACTTCGATATATTCCGGCTTCCCCGGAGTACAAGGAAGTGCTGGAGTACATGAACAAGATGTATAAAGAAGGACTATTCGTCGATAACCTGCTGACGATTAAAGGCCCGGAAGTCAATGCTCTGATGGACGAAGGCATCGTCGGCGCTTCCGTGACGAACAGCCCGCATGCGATCAGCGGAGTGAGCATTGAGCATTTTGTCGGGGCTCCGGTATTGAAAGGGCCTCATGGAGACCAGGTGTTCTCAAGGGCGCGTCCGGCGCTTATCGATCTTGGAGCTTTCGTCATTACGGATAAGAACAAGCATCCGGAAGCGACCGTGCGCTGGATCGATTACTTCTACAGCGAGGAAGGCAGCAAGCTGTTCTTTATGGGGATTAAAGATTTGAGCTACGTCGAGAAGCCGGACGGCACACTCGAATATACGGAAGAGTACAAGAAGGAACCGTCGAAATACGTTTCGTTCGCGGGCGGGTTCTATCCCGCATTGCTGACTGCCAAGACGTATAAGGGCGGAGAATCGACGCCGGAAAGTATGGAGGCGGCCGCCAAGGCAGAGCCTTATTGGCCGGAGGAAGTATGGCCCGCGTTCACTTTCACCCAGGAGGAGTTGAACCGGTATACCCCTCTTCACACCGATATCAACAAATACGTGGATGAAATGACCGCGAAATTTATTACGGGGGACACCCCTTTCTCCGAATGGGATAAATATATCCAGACGATCGAAAAGATGGGCCTGAAAGAATATAAGGAAATATATTCGGCCGCTTACGAGCGTTTTAAGAATAACGGCTAGCGTCAAGAAGTTTTCCCCCCCGGGTCATCTTGATCCGGGGAGGAGTTTATCCAAATACAACTATTTCGGGGGGGAAAGTTATGTTTTGGAAGCGCAAATCGATTTCTGTGTTGCTGGCTATTACGCTGTTGCTGTCCTGTCTTCCGGCCGCTCATGCAAAGACGGAGCCCTTATTTGATGTATGGGTGCCGTCGAATACGCAAAAAGTGATGCGGGATGAACCGTTTCCGGCCGATGCTAACCGGGTAATGAAGCTGGAGGCCGCCCGCAATGAATTCGAAAGCGGCCAAGTGATCGTGAAGGCGGAAAACAACCCTCTGCGCAAGCTGCAGGTATCTATTAGCGACCTGAAGCAGCAGGGCGGCCCGGCGAAAATAGGCAAGGAGCATATTCAACTGTTCAGGCAGCATTATATCGAGGTAACAACGTCTACGACTCCAGCCTATCCGAAAGGATGGTATCCGGATGCGCTCATCCCTCTCGAAGGCAAGCTGGAGGTGGCCGCAGGGGAGAATCAGGGCATTTGGGTCAAAGTATATGTTTCGAAAGGAATACCGGCGGGCAGCTATACCGGAGAGATTCAACTGCATGAGACGGGAAATCCGGTGCGAATTCCGGTGGAACTGACCGTATGGGATTTCGAATTGACAGATGAAAGCCATTCCAAGACAGGGTTAGGCGTCTGGGGCGGTCCCGTTCAGGAAGCTCACGGGAATGTTCAAGGAGAAGAGGCATGGAAGTATATTGAGAAATATTACTGGGCTTCCGTCGAACAACGTCTGACCCCGGGCTATCTGCCGATTCCGGATAAGGATATCGATGAGTACATAGAGCGTGCGGCCAGATTTATTAATGATCCCCGGATATCGGCTTATCGCCTGCCTTATTATAGAGATGCACAAGGGGAACCGAATAAGGAGAAGATCAAGGAACTCGTTGACAAGCTTAGGGAAAAAGGCATGCTGGACAAAGGGTATTTCTATGTCAGCGAAATTGATGAGCCGGTCCCGCATCCGAACGCTCCGAATCATTACGACCGGGTGAAGGTCATTAATGATGCCTTGAAGGAAGCAGCTCCGGATGTTCCGCATCTGGTGACGATCCAGCCTCTGGATGAACTGCTGGGCGATGTCGATATTTGGACCCCGGAAATCGATAAATATGATTATGATTTCGCTCGGGAGAGACAGGCGGCAGGAGAGCATGTATGGTGGTACACGAGCGTCTTCCCCAAGCATCCGTTCCCGTCCTATCATCTGGATGACGACCTGGTCGGAACCCGTCTGTTAACATGGATGCAGCATGATTACGGTGTGGAAGGCACGCTGTACTGGGCCACTACCCAGTTTCAGAAGTATAATGCCGCCGAGAAGAAATATGTGAGCCGGGATGTATGGAAGGATCCGCTTGCTTTTCCGGGAGCGAATGGCGACGGCTATTTGTTCTATCCCGGCACGGAGATCGGTATCGACGGTCCGATCGGGACGATCCGTCTGGAAGTGCTAAGGGAGAGCATGGAGGATTACGAATACTTGTGGCATTATGAGCAGCGGCTGCGCGAAACCGCGGCCAGACTGGGAGTAGAGGACTCTTTCCCGTATCGCGATGCGATCCGGCCGTTCTATGACCGGTTGTATGAGGACATCAAAACTTTTGAAGAAAATCCCGATCTCGTCATGCAGGTTCGCCGGGAAATCGCCAGGGAAATCGTGGCTAAGGAAGCGGTAACGGCATTGGTCGCGGTCGAAGCGCCGACGGTAGGCAGCAGAACCGTAACGGTTTATGCTGAGAAGGGCGCTCAGGTTACTTTGAACGGGATGCCTCTTGAGGTGTCCAAGTCAGAAGGGATGCATGACCAATTTGCCCGTACGCTTACACTTGGGCCGGGACTTCATAAGGTGGATATCATAGTCACCAAGAACGGGATGACCCGGGAGATTCATCGGGAGCTGGCGGTATACGAATTCGATACTCCTTATACGATACCGCTCAACGATGTGGAGACGGAGGAGGCGATCAAACGCTTTACTTCATCCACCGTAAATCTGAGCTTGTCTGACGAATATGTCACGGAAGGGAATCATTCGATGAAGGCGGTATTCCCGGCCGATGTGAATTTTCCGAATTTCCGCCTGTTCGAGGCGGGCAAAGGCTTCCGCAGCGCCGATTGGTCCGGGTTCGATGTGCTGGAGTTTGATGTTTATAATCCGGGCGGTACCACCCAATTTTATGTCAAATTCCATCAATTGAACGGCAAGACGGATGATTCCTTTATCCAAACGGTAAGAAGCCAACATGGAAAAACGATACGCATCCCGTTGAATAAAGTCGATCTGGATATCACTCAAATGAAGGGGATTGAAATCTGGGTGTGGCGGCATAGCCTTCAGCAAACCTTGTATTTCGACAACTTCAGGTTCTTATCTGCTGAGCCCGGGGAATCAATGGCCCCTTAAGAGGATACGGAATAACACCGACCACTATCGAATACTATGGTTAGCAAACGATTGACAAGTACCCAATCCTAAACGAAAAGAGTGTGGCAGTTTATGAAGCTTACTTTCTTGGGAACCGGAGCGGCCGAAGGCATTCCCTCGCCATTCTGCGATTGTGTCACATGCGAGCATGCGAGAGCAAACGGCGGGCGAAACATTCGCAGAAGGCAAAGCGTGATCGTCAATGATCATATGTTGATTGATCTCGGTCCGGATCTGTTTGCTTCCTGCGCCCTTCTGGGACTTTCGTTATGTTCTATCGAAACGGTACTGATTACACACAGTCATTCGGATCATTTCGATCCGAACAATCTCAGGATGCGCGCCAAGGCGTTCCGGTTAGCTACCGAGCTTCCCGAGATCACGATGATCGCCGGTCCTTCGGTCTGGATGAAATGGGATGAAAGCGGAGGGAGCGACCAGCATTCGCAAATTCGCAGAGTTCCGATACTGCCGGGACGCTTAATACAAGCCTCCGGATATACGATCCGCTCCATCGAGGCTTCTCATCAATCGCGCATTGGCGATGCGATGAATTACATCATTAATGACGGCAAGGTGACGCTGTTGTACGCTTCGGACAGCGGCCTATATACAGAGGCGGTCTGGAAAGAGCTGGAGGGCTTCCGGTTCGATGGTGTAGTGCTGGAAGGGACGATTTGGGGCCACCCTTCGGGTAAAGAGCATCTGAATGAGAAGGATTTCGGAACGATGCTGGAGCGCATGCGCCAGATCGGAGCGGTGACGGATAAGACGACAGTTGTCGCGACTCACTTCTCCCATCAAGGCGGGGCCGGACCCCATGAAGAAATCGAAGCCAAGGCTCAGCGCATGGGCGCCTTATGCGCCTACGATGGATTAACGGTTCATATCGAGCCCGCCGAAGAGGTTTAAAACAAATGTAAAGTGGAACGTAGTTAAGTTTCTCTCTAAGATGGCTGCCGCCTTGGCAGCCATTTTTGTTTAGGCTTTAGCCAGTTGAGTGCGTGAAACGCGCGAAACAAAAAACCACCCGCTATGCGGGTGGA
>NZ_JBHTIU010000089.1:0-86782 GCF_042677205.1 Paenibacillus residui | reverse complement strand
GGAGAAGCTCTTTTTCTATATCCGCTTTTTCCAATTCCTACACCCACAGAGATTTTACACTATCATATCTGGATTTGTAGAGCTTGAATAAATAAATGTTTTAACTCTTTTAAAATATGTACTTAATTTGTTGAAATAAGGGAACGCCCGTTCTATAATTATAAACAGTTTAGAAATGGTTACTTATGATATTCGAGAAATTAGAGCTTGATGATGCACTGGATATTAAACTGCCTCCCTCCATTGGTAAAACAACAGATTCCTGATAAGGGGAGATTTATCTTGATAAAGTTGTTTCAGTATAACTGGTTTACAAGGAATGAATGGTTTGAATTATTCAAGCAAGTCCCGGAGGAGGAATTGCTGCGTAATCGTGGACCAAGCTGTATTCTTTATATACTTTTCCATATTTGTGATGTGGAATATAGTTGGATTCGCGGAATACAAGGCAGGCCGGATATCCAAATCCAGTTTGAGAACTATAAGACACTTGAACAAGTTAAAGAACTTTCCGATTCATGGATCAAAGAAACAGAAGTATTCCTAAATACATGGTCTGATGATTGTGAAAATGAAATTGTGTCCGTATCGTGGACTGAAGGACGTTACACCAAAGGTGAAATATTACGGCATGTTATCGCTCATGAAATCCATCATAAGGGCCAGCTTGCCCTCTGGGCAAGAGAAATTGGGCTCCAACCCATATCAGCCAATGTAATAGGGCGAGGATTGTTTGGAATCTGAGCTTCAAGAAGACGCGACTGTCGCCGTCCTTCTAACGAACCCTTTAATTAGAAAGTTGATCTATTTTTTTGCCTTAATGAACTTAAACCTTCTGTTGTGATAAATAAAGAAAAGAGGGGACGCGCCCCTCTTTCAGCAATTATTCATTATCCTCGGATTCTTCATCCATATCTGTTTCAGGTTCTTCGTCCGGATCCTTTCTGACGACCGTCGCAGTAATTTCCGGCCCTTCCTCCAGAACCTCTTCCTCTTCTTCGCTCTTATCCACTCTGGCGACCGTAGCTACTTCATCATCTTCTTTAATATTGATCAAACGTACGCCTTGAGTATTGCGTCCCATAGTCGATATTCCCGCCATACTCATCCGAATAATCGTTCCTTGCGCAGTTATGATCATCAGATCCTCGTCTTCTTTAACAACCTTCAGCCCGACGACGAAACCGTTCTTGCTTGTAATGTTGAGGGTCTTGATTCCTTTGCCGCCGCGGGTTTGAATCCTGTAATCATCGATCGGCGTCCGTTTGCCGAAACCTTTGGAAGTAACTATCAGGACGTCATTATGCCCTTCGACTACATCCATATCGATGACTTCATCGTCTTCAGACAAATGAATTCCTTTAACGCCTGTGGCGGATCTGCCCATCGAACGAACGTCATCCTCTTCGAAGCGAATCGACATCCCCATCTTCGTTCCCATGATGATTTCTTGCTGTCCATCGGTCAAGCGGACTCCGACCAATCGGTCTTCTTCCCGGATATTAATCGCAATTAACCCGCCCTTGCGGATATTGCCGTAATCCTGCAGCGGCGTTTTCTTAACGATTCCCTCTTTGGTAGCGAAGAACAAGTATTGATCGGAATCGAAATTCTCGACCGGGATCACCGCATTGACGGTTTCTCCCTGTTCTATCTGAATTAAATTAATGATCGGCGTTCCTCTGGCCGTCCGGCTTAAATCCGGGATTTCATAAGCCTTAAGCCGGTACACCTTCCCTTTGTCCGTAAAGAACATCAGGTAGTGGTGTGTATTGGATACAAACAAATGTTCGACGAAGTCATCATCCTTCGTATCCATTCCGACTACGCCCCGGCCTCCGCGTCTTTGAGCGCGATAGGTTGTTACGGGAAGACGCTTGATGTACCCGGAATGAGTGATCGTAATGATCACATCTTCCTGAGGAATCAGATCCTCATCTTCAATGCTGTCTTCACCGATCGTAATTTCGGTCCGTCTTTCGTCACTGAACCGTTCTTTGATTTCTTCCAGCTCATCGCTGATGATACCTAGAATAAGGCTCTCATTAGCCAAAATTTCTTTCAGTTCCGCAATTTTCTGCAGCAATTCGGCATATTCCTCTTCGATCTTCTCGCGCTCCAAGCCAGTCAGGCGCTGCAGACGCATATCGAGAATAGCCTGAGCCTGTTCATAGCTGAGAGCGAACGTATCCATCAAGCCCTGACGCGCAATGTCAGTCGTTCTGGAGGAACGAATCAGACTGATGACCTCGTCCAAATGATCGAGAGCTATACGCAGACCTTCTAAGATATGTGCCCTTGCTTCAGCCTTGCGTAAATCGTACTCGGTCCGCCGGCGTATGATTTCCTGCTGATGCAGCAAATAATAATGGAGGACCTCTTTAAGATTTAAAATCTTGGGCTCTTTATTGACAATCGCCAGCATAATGATCCCAAAATTACTTTGCATAGCCGTATGCTTGTACAAATTGTTTAATACGACATTCGGGTTGACATCCTTGCGAAGCTCAATCACGATCCGCATACCATTGCGGTCTGATTCGTCACGCAGATCGGTAATGCCGTCGATTTTCTTGTCGCGCACCAGCTCGGCGATGTTTACGATCAACCGGGTCTTGATAACCTGGTAAGGAAGCTCATTAACAATAATACGGGCCTTGCCGTTGGCTTCCTCAATCGTTGCTTTCGCACGCATGGTAACGGAGCCTCTTCCTGTAGAGTAGGCCTGCTTGATTCCTTCTCTGCCAAGAATGTATCCGCCCGTCGGGAAATCGGGCCCCTTAATATATTGCATCAGCTCAAGCGGAGTAATGTCTGGATTTTTGATCAGCGCCTGAACGCCTTCGATAACTTCGCCAAGGTTGTGAGGAGGAATGGCCGTAGCCATGCCGACAGCAATCCCGGATATCCCGTTAACCAGCAAGTTGGGGAAACGCGAAGGCAGGACTGCCGGCTCTTGTTCCTCGCCATCATAGTTCGGTACGAAGTCAATCGTTTCTTTGTTAATATCGCGCAACAGCTCCATAGCGATCTTCGACAGGCGGGCTTCGGTATATCTCATGGCCGCTGCAGAATCCCCGTCTATAGAACCAAAGTTACCGTGGCCATCCACCAGCATATAGCGAAGGGAGAAGTCCTGAGCCATCCGAACCATCGTTTCATAAACGGCAGAATCTCCATGCGGGTGATATTTACCGATGACTTCTCCAACTATTCTGGCCGATTTCTTATATGGCTTATCGGGCGACATGCCCAATTCAGACATCGCATACAGAATTCTGCGGTGAACCGGCTTCAAGCCATCCCGGACATCAGGGAGCGCACGGCTGACGATGATACTCATCGCGTAGTCCATGAACGATTCCCGCATTTCCGAGCCGATATCTCTTTCTTTGATTTGAGGTTGCATTTCTTCGGCCATCGTTTACCTCCTGATCGTTCTGCAAAACCCGGCCAGCCGAAAATTAGGGAAAATAGATTTTCCCGCCATTTCCACAGTCATTTGAATGCCGGCCAGCTTTTATATATCCATTGTTATTATATTACTTTCACAACTTTTGCACAATTAAACGAACTTTGGGCGGCTCATACAGCCGGAACTTACGGATTTATTTTTTTAAAACGCCTCCGCTTTCCGCACCTATAATGTCTCCCGCAAGTTTGTCCTATAAGTTTAAAAAGAAGGCTCCGTGCAAACAGAACCTCCCTTTTCGGAATTAGCTTGATCAATTGTTAAATGTCCAGGTTGGTTACATACTTGGCATGCTCTTGAATGAAATCCCGCCGGGGCTCGACATTATCTCCCATCAACGTATCGAAAATAAGGTCGGCATCCATAGCATCCTGAATACTTACCTGCAGCAGTGTCCGGCTTTCGGGATCCATCGTCGTTTCCCAGAGCTGGCCTGCATTCATCTCGCCCAGACCTTTGTAACGTTGGACATTCACTTTGGCCCCGTCTCCAAATTCGGCCATCATTTCTTCCCGCTGCTTGTCGTTATAGGCATAGCGCACCGTTTTGTTGCGTTCTAATTTGTACAATGGAGGCTGTGCAATATATACATAACCTGCCTCAATCAGCTTGCGCATGTAACGATAGAAGAACGTGAGCAGAAGAGTACGGATATGAGCTCCGTCCACATCGGCATCGGTCATAATGATCACTTTGTGATAACGTGCCTTCGATATATCGAAATCTACCCCGATTCCCGTACCCAGGGCGGTGATGATCGCGCGAATTTCCGCGTTGGACAAAATCCGGTCCAGACGGGCTTTTTCAACGTTCAATATTTTACCCCGCAGCGGAAGAATAGCTTGAAAATGCCTATCCCGGCCCTGCTTGGCGGAACCGCCGGCCGAATCTCCCTCTACGATAAAAATTTCACTAATGGACGCATCCTTGGAAGAACAATCCGCCAATTTCCCAGGCAATGAACTGACTTCGAGCGCGTTCTTGCGCCGGGTCAGCTCGCGGGCTTTACGAGCGGCCTCCCGTGCTCTGGCCGCCTGAATCCCCTTCTCCATAATTTTCTTGGATACCGAAGGATGCTCCTCCAGAAATTCCTGCAGCTTCTCGGAGAAGAGGGACTCTACAATCCCGCGCACTTCACTGTTGCCCAGCTTCGTCTTGGTCTGCCCCTCGAATTGCGGTTCAGGAATTTTCACCGAAATAATTGCCGTCAGACCTTCACGGACATCATCTCCGGTAAGATTCGAATCGCTCTCCTTGATGGAATTCGATTTGCGCGCGTAATCGTTCAGAATTCTCGTTAACGCACTTTTGAAGCCGGACTCATGGGTTCCGCCTTCATGGGTGTTTATATTATTGGCGAATGAATAAATGTTTTCGGCATAGCTGTCGTTATACTGCAGAGCGATCTCTACCTGGATGTTATCCTTGGTTCCTTCGGTATAAATCGGCGGGTCATGCAGCACTTCCCGGTTCCGGTTCAAATATTCGACGAATGAAATAATTCCCCCGTCATACTTGAATGTATTGGAGGCATCTGTCCGCTCATCGAACAGATTGATCTCGATCCCTTTATTGAGAAAAGCCAGCTCCCGAAGTCGCGATTGTAATATTTCGTAATCATATTCGACGGTTTCCGTAAAAATTTCCGGATCGGGCAGGAAAGTAATCTTCGTTCCCGTTTCTTCCGTTTCTCCGATCACTTTGAGATCGTATTGAGGAACGCCGCGTTTATATTCCTGCAGATGAATTTTTCCTTTTGTTTTGACCTGAACCGTAAGATGAGCGGACAGGGCATTAACGACCGACACCCCGACTCCGTGCAATCCGCCAGATACTTTATATCCGGAATCTTCCCCGCCGAACTTACCGCCTGCGTGAAGCACCGTCAGCACAACCTCGACTGCGGGCTTCTTCATCTTGGCATGTTCCCCTACAGGAATTCCGCGTCCGTTGTCAGTTACTGAAATGCTGTTGTCTTTATGAACGGTAACATCAATTCGGGTACAGTAACCGGCCAGAGCTTCGTCAATGCTGTTATCGACGACTTCCCATACCAAATGGTGAAGACCTCTGCTGCTGGTGGAACCGATGTACATCCCTGGACGTTTTCTGACCGCCTCCAGACCTTCCAGTACCTGTATCTGATTCTCGTCATAAGTATTTGGATTCAATGACATTACCCTTCACCTACTTTTCAAATTTCCGGACAGATAAGGCTAATGAATTTGCAATTGACTTGCTCTTTTATTCAGTGTTGCAGATGAAATAGGGGAATAATAAACTTTATGGACTGTAACGACGATCGACTTGCTATCCTCTTCGCCTATCACTTCGATTTTTTTATTTTTTAACGCATGGGTAACAAATTGTTTGGAAATTTTCGAATTTTTTTCGATCGAGAGGTCAAATATAGCTACTAACTCGTTAGCGCGAATGATCTTTTCTCCTCCCAAATGAATGAACATAGGCTCAACCCCTATTCGGATAGAAATCGATGGAATAGCCGTCACTTATCCTGTACCGATCCGTTCTTAACGTGATATATAGCTGCATCCGACAGCTTATCCATATTAACACTGTCCAGGGCGGTCGTCGTGATAAAGGTTTGAACCTTGTCCTGAAAGGTCTCGATCAGCTGGGTTTGCCGATACGGGTCCAATTCGGACAAGACATCATCAAGCAAAAGAACAGGGTACTCTCCCAATTCTTCGTGAATCAGCTCGAGCTCGGCCAGCTTCAAGGAAAGTGCGGCCGTCCTCTGCTGGCCTTGGGACCCGTAAACCTGAACCTCTTTGTCATTGATAAAAAACATCATATCATCACGATGAGGCCCGACTAGTGTTGTACCGCGCCTTATTTCCTGATCTTTCATCTGTTTTAACTTTATCATAAATCGCTCAAATAGAATAGTTTCCTCTTCGGGATCACCGGTTTCTATGGAGGGACGGTACTCGACCCGGAGCTTTTCGAGGTCGTTCGTTATGCCCGAATGGATATACTCCGCCCATTTTTGCAGTTTTTTTAAAAAGCTTTGCCTTTTTTTGATGATTTTAGAACCATACTGGGCCAACTGCTCGTTCCAAATTTCAAGCATCGGGTCCGTGGCGGCAGGAAAGCCGGGCAATTGCTTCAAGTAATTGTTCCGCTGGTTCAGCACCTTCTGATACTGGGTCATTTCATACAGATAGCCAGGGTGAACCTGGCCGATCTCCATATCAAGGAACCGCCGGCGGATTCCGGGAGCGCCCTTGACAATTTCCAAATCCTCCGGGGCAAACATGACTACATTTAGCGTTCCGATAAAATCACTGAGTTTTTTTTGCTCGAGGCCATTAATTTTAGCCTTTTTGCCCTGGGGAGTAACCGAGAGACTGAGCTTGCACAAGCCGTATTTCTTGTCCACTTCCGCATAGAGCTGGGCATAGGGTTCATTCCAGCGAATTAGCTGCTTATCATGATGCGTACGATGAGATTTGGACAGTGCAAGGACATAGATCGCTTCCAGCAAATTGGTTTTCCCTTGGGCATTAGGACCTATAAAAATGTTGACCTTATGGTCGGTATTCAACTCTATTTCATCATAGTTTCGGTAATTTTTAATAGCCAGCCTATTAAGAAACAAGTGATTTCCTCCTAAGAGCCCGCTTTAACGCAAAGCTCCGCTTCGCAAGGCAAGAGCAATGATTCCACACTTTCATCCATAATGAAAGAAAGGGGTCCTCTTTGTAACATACGACTCCAGTTATCTATTCTATGCGGCACTTTATTCTTTGGAGACAAGCTTGCCGTTTCAACTGCTCGGGCCTTCGTTTAAGAACGCCGGACTTGAAATTCCCCACAGCCGTCCACCTGAATAATATCGCCGGGAACAAGCTTTCGGCCCCGCCGGTTTTCCGGCTCCCCGTTAACGAGAACCTTCGTTTCCTGTAGAAATATTTTGGCGTGTCCGCCGGTGGACACACAGTCAGCCAGCTTGAGAAATTGCCCCAATGCAATATACTCCGTCGAAATTTCGATAGATTTCATTCTTACTCCTTTATTAGCTGGTAGTCCGGTAGGGAAGGATGAGCTGCAAAATTCTCGTGCCGTCCTCCGGCTGGATAACAATCGGGTTCATCGGTCCGGTAAATCCGATATGCACGAATTCGCTATCGATTACTTTTAAGGCATCGAGCATAAATTTGGAATTGAATGAGATCTGCAGAAGATTTCCGGAATGGCTGCTGACCGGAAGCACTTCTTTGACCTTGCCGAGATCGGATGAGCTGGACGAAATTTCGATCGTTTGATCGTCGTTCATAACCAATTTTACGATATTAGCCTTGTTCTCTCTGGTAAGCAAATAAGCCCGGTCAATCGCGTCCATTAACGATTTGGATTTTATAACCATTTCTGTCTGGAATTGCTGCGGGATTAATTTACTGGTATCCGGATATACGCCTTCCAGCACCCGAGTATAGAACAGAACATTGCTCAGCTTGAACAGCACGAGTGTTTCGGTAAAGACGATATCGATCAAGGAGTTATGATCCGGCAATATTTTGTTCAGCTCGCTTAAGGTTTTACCGGAAATGACGACGCTCTTGATTACCTGGTCCGGAGGGGTATCGATTTGAGATTCCCGGCTGGCCAGACGATGGCGGTCGCATCCGATCAGCTTGAGATTATTCTCGGTCAAGGACCAGAGAACTCCAGTCAGAATCGGTGTCGTTTCGCTTGTGGATACAGCGAAGGAGGTCTGCTTGATCATTGCCTTCAGCAGATCGCTAGACATCGAGATGACTTTCTCCTCATCGACTTGGGGGAGAAGGGGATATTCCTCCGGATCGAATCCGACTAATTGAAACTCGGCTGTTCCAGAACGGATGATCGTTTGATGATTTTCGCCGGCTTCGATTTCTATTTGTTCGGAAGGCAGCTTGCGCACCATTTCCATGAAAAATTTGGCGGGCAGCACGACGCTACCAGTTTGGACCAATTGCACATTTTCTATCCCATCATTCTCCAATGGAATAAAGGATTGGATGGAAATGTCCGTATCGCTTGCCGTTAACATAACTCCTTTAGGAGTAGCATCTATCTTTATTCCGCTAAGGATTGGAATGGTTGTGCGGCTGGAAATCGCTTTCGACACATGCTGGATCGACTCGCTCAGCTGGTCTTTTAAAATCGTCAGTTTCATAATTTCACTCCCGGGTTCTTAAAATAAGAAACGGCTCATAACCTGTATTATAGCAAACTCGAAAAAGCCGGCATAATGTATGCAGCTTGGGAAAAATGAGAAAGACTCCTGAATAGAATTTAAAGCTGAGCAGGACACAAAACTTCCATTGTGGAAAATGTGGCTTCGCTGAACGCTTTTCTATTTTAAATTATATCTTTTTTTTAGTAGTAATAGTAGTAGGCGGCCTGAATATGTGGATATGTGAATAAAAAAGACAAGAATCAAGCCTATCCACATGTGAATAGATTGTGCATAGGCTTCTTCGTTATCAACTGGGATTTTTAATTTTTTCGGTCAGATTCTGAATGATCTTGCCCAATTCCGGATCTTGCTTAAGCGTCATTGTAATTTTGTCGTGGGCATGAATAACGGTCGTATGATCTCTTCCTCCGAAGGCTTCTCCAATTTTGGGAAGGGAGTAGTCGGTGAGTTCACGAGACAGATACATCGCGACCTGCCTTGGAAAAGCGACGGCTTTCGTCCGTTTCCTCGCCTTGAAATCCTCCAGCTTCAACCCGTAAAATTCCCCGACCTTCTGTTGAATATCCTGAATGGTAATTACTTTGGGCCGGGAGGAAGGGATAATATCCTTCAACGCATCGGCCGCCAGGGAAACGGTAATGTCTTCGTTAATAAGAGAAGAATAAGCGACTACGCGAATCAGGGCGCCTTCCAGCTCGCGGATATTCGTATCAATATGATTGGCGATATAGACCATGGCTTCATTCGGAATTTCCAGATTCTCCGCTTTGGCCTTCTTGCGCAGGATGGCGATTCTGGTCTCCAGATCCGGAGGCTGAATATCTGTGATCAAGCCCCATTCGAACCGGGAGCGCAGCCTCTCCTCCAGGGTCGGGATTTCTTTCGGCTGCCTGTCGCTTGAAATAATAATTTGCTTACTTTCTTCGTGCAGAGCATTGAAAGTATGGAAGAATTCCTCCTGGGTCTGCTCTTTGCCGGCGAGAAACTGAATATCATCGATGAGCAGAACGTCGATGTTGCGGTACTTGTTCCGGAAGCTCTCGCCGCGGTTGTCACGGATCGCGTTAATAAATTCGTTCGTAAATTTCTCGGAAGATATATAGAGAACCCGCGCATTGGGATTATGCTCGAGTACATAATGTCCGATGGCATGCATTAAATGGGTTTTGCCAAGTCCCACTCCACCATATAAAAATAGCGGATTATACGATTTCGCAGGCGCTTCGGCCACAGCTAAAGAAGCCGCATGGGCAAACCGGTTCCCGGCGCCGATAACGAACGTATCGAACGTATATTTGGGGTTCATCATACTGGCGTAAGACCATTCTTCCTGAACGGCGGTCTCGGGTTGAACCGGTGCTGCGGTTTGTATGGATGGAGGCTGGGCAGGGGAGCCGTCCTCAATGACGACCTCTACGGTCACATCCTTGCCTAAACATTCGTAAACCGTCGCCTTGATCATCTTGGCATACCGGGTTTCCAGCCATTCGCGTGCAAAATTGTTAGGAGCGCATATGACAAGGAGGGTATCGGTAAATACCTTTGCTTGGGTAGATTTAAGCCACGTATCAAAACTGGGCTTGCTTAGCTTGGTTTGAATTTCTGAAAGTACTTGTTGCCATAAGTTATTGACATGGCTTTCCACAAACAGTCACTCCTTTAAAAAACGTGGCGACAGCCATTGAATATATTGTCATATCAAGGAACAACATGTCAATTATCCACATTATCAAGGGAATTAGAAGGGTTATTGGGAAGGAAAAGTTCAAATTGTTCACAATATTATCCACAACATGTTGATAATTTCTATGTATTTGATAAATATCCACAGGCGAAAACAATTTAAATATATCAAAAAGAGGGAGAGGATTCAATGGAATTCGATAAATTATCCACAATTTCGCCAACTTGTGAATAGATTCGATGCACATACCTGTCCAGTGTTTATAAATTGTTGATATTTCGACAGAGTTCTGCTAAATTTGCCACAAAATTATTCACAGCCTTCCGTGGATGAAAATAGCGCGGGCTCCAGAGTGAAGTCCGGTTGACTTTTGGCCTGCGAGATGATTTAATTATTAGAGGTATTTTTGGGATGTAATTCCTCGGGGAGGTGCTATATAATGAAACCGACTTTCCAACCGAACGTAAGAAAGCGTAAAAAAGTACACGGTTTCCGTAAGCGCATGAGTACGAAGAATGGCCGCAAGGTAATTCAAGCTCGTCGCCAAAAGGGCAGAAAAGTACTGACTGCTTAATTTTTTTGAGACCACTTGCGAGTGGTCTTTTTTCCTGTTTGGTGCCCGGTGTCTCCTTGCCTGGCTTACAGGGACTGAATTTATACCAGGATTCGGTCCTCGGGAATATGAGGGTTCGGAAGGAGGAAGCCCCGGAGGATCAAAGCCGGCATAACAGCCGGCAGTGCAAGTTTTAAATAAGGCAAAAATGTTAAACCTAGAACTAAATAGATTGCTGTAATCAAGATCCGGCCGTTCATGGAGTGCGTTACCTTATACTTGCTGTCCGAAAGGCCTGTCCCAATAGAAAGGGCGGAGCATGTGGATGGAGGCTTATAAACCACATTCTCTTTCGGAGCAAGGGAAGGTTAAAGTTTTCTTGACAAATTGGGGAGTTCGCAGTGCATAAACAGAATCGTTTGGCCAAAAGAGAAGATTTTAGTAAAGTGTACCGCTGGGGCAAGTCGACTGCGAATCATCAGTTTGTGCTTTACCGGAAGGAAAAGAACGCCTCTCAGCCATTGAGGGTAGGGGTATCGGTGAGCAAGAAGGTAGGCAATGCAGTCGTCCGTAATCGGATCCGCAGAGTGGTCAAGGAAATTATCCGCTTGAATATAGACCGTATTGAAGGGAATGCGGATCTTATTTTCATTGCCCGAAAACCGGCCGCCGATATGTCTTATCATGAAATGGAGAAAAGCTTGTTCCATGTCCTGAAAAAAGCGGGCTTGTTCAAAAAGAAATAATCGATAAATATTTATTTGTTACAGTAGTTATGATATATTGTTTTTTGATGTATGATTTGCTCTATTGAGCATTATTGGAAGGTTGAGTAAGCGGCTGTTAACGATTTCTGCCTTCTTTCTATTTAGTAGAACGGGAGATATTATGCCGCATTTGCTGCAATAGAAGGAAGAAGCCCGTTTACCGAGCGCTCTCTTTCCATTCTATTTGGCAATAGAACGTCCTTTAAACGCGGTCGCTCATCCATGAAATACTCCGATAGGAGTTTTTCTCATAATATAAGAAAGTATAAGTTTCGCCTTATACCTGTTCTTATATTTCATCGGTAAACGCGCCTGTCCAGAGGACGGCGATAGCCGTTTATCCTTATATAATATAGAAAGTTTTGGATTGGAGAACGAACGAATGGCAGACGTCTAGGAAGCCGGGTTGGTTATCCCACAAAACTTCCGGGAGGATTTGATATTGATTCGTCGCTTCTATAAGTTAATACCGCTGGGATTGTTGGTGCTGCTGTTATCTGCCTGTAGTCCGACGCAATTCAGTCCCATTGATCCGAACAACGGAATTTGGGACAAGTATTTCGTTTATCCGCTTTCCAGTGTACTGAACTGGTTCGCCGATATGCTGTGGGGCCAATACGGATTATCCATCCTGATCGTTACAGTGATTATCCGATTCCTCGTTTTGCCGCTTACGCTGAAGCAATACCGCAGCTCGAAGCAAATGCAAGCGATTCAACCCGAATTGATGAAAATTAAAGAGAAGTACAAGGACAATCCGCAAAAGCAGCAAGAAGAAACCATGAAGCTGTTTCAAAAGCATAACGTCAACCCGTTAGCGGGATGCTTGCCTTTACTTGTTCAGATGCCGATTCTGATTGCACTGTATAATGCGATTATGCGTAATGGGGAAATCGCTAACCATTCTTTCTTGTGGATGGAGCTGGGTAAGCCCGATCCGTTCTATGTACTGCCGGTGCTGGCCGCTTTGACGACTTATTTGCAGCAGAAGGTCATGTCGACCCAAGTGAGCAATTCGCCCATGCAGGCCCTGTTATTTATTTTCCCGGTGCTTATCTTCGTAATGGCTATGAATTTTCCGGCTGCGCTGCCTTTGTACTGGGTATACAGCAACATCTTCACAATCATACAATCCTATATTCTTTATAGACCATCTAAAAAATAGGGGTGGCCATTTCTAATGAAGAAGATTGTGGTTTCTGGAAAAACGGTTGAAGATGCCGTAAAGCAAGGGTTAGGAAAGTGGGAAGTAACGGAAGACCGAGTTAAAGTAAACATTCTTGAACAGCCCTCGAGAGGGCTGTTTGGACTAATTGGTGCCAAGGATGCGAAGGTAGAGCTCGAATTAATTCCTGATCCGATTGAGGAAGCTGTGGCATTTCTTAAAGATATTTTTCGGACGATGAATTTGCGTACGGATATCGATGTTCAGGCCGGAAGGGATTTGACGACGTTCGACTTGAACGGGGAAGAGTTAGGGATATTAATCGGAAGAAGAGGGCAAACTTTAGATGCTCTCCAATATTTAGTAAATATTGTAGCTAACCGTTATTCCAATACCCATGTTAAAATAGTGCTGGATGCCGAAGATTTCCGGAGCCGCAGAAGAAAAACATTAGAAGATCTCGCCATGCGATTGGCTTCCAGGGTTATCAAGAGTAAGAAGGAAGTCATTCTGGAACCGATGTCTTCCCTTGAACGCAAAATTATCCATTCCAAACTACAGGATCACCCTTCGGTGAAAACATACAGTAAAGGGGAAGAGCCGAATCGCAGAGTGGTGATCGCCTTAAAGTAGGAACGGTGCAATGACTTCTTGCCGAAGAGGGAGTCATTGCTTTTTTTCTTTCCATACCGATTAAGCTGCTCAGGAGGTGGTAATAGAATGATTCATGATACGATTGCGGCTATTGCAACACCGCTGGGAGAGGGAAGTATTGCGGTTATTCGGGTCAGCGGGCAGGATGCCATTCCTAATGTAGAACAGGTGTTTAAATCTAGAACAAGACTGACCGAAGCGGCCACCCATACGGTGCACTACGGGTTTATTCAAGATCCGGAGTCACTGGAGAAGGTCGACGAGGTGCTGGTTACGGTGATGAGAGCCCCACGCTCGTTTACGATGGAGGATGTTGTCGAAATAGGCTGCCATGGGGGATTGGTGTCGGTTAAGAAAGTGCTGGATCTTCTGTTGAGCAAAGGCATTCGGCTGGCTGAACCGGGGGAGTTCACGAAGAGGGCTTTCTTGAATGGACGGATTGACCTTTCCCAGGCCGAGGCGGTAATTGATTTGATTCGCTCCAAATCGGACCGTGCTTATAAAATAGCCATGAAGCAGGCGGAAGGGTCACTTTCCCAACAAATTAAGCAGTTGAGGCAGCAGTTGGTGGAGCTTATGGCCCATATAGAGGTGAATATCGATTATCCAGAGCATGATGTCGAGGAAATGACCAGTGCATTCATTGTCGACAAAAGCAGGGAAGCGATCGCCAAAATAGATGAATTATTGAAAACGGCGGAGCAAGGAAAAATAATACGCGAGGGAATCGTAACGGCTATAGTGGGCCGTCCGAATGTAGGGAAATCTTCTCTGCTGAATGCCCTTGCCCAAGAAAACCGGGCGATCGTAACGGATATTCCCGGGACCACTAGAGACGTTATTGAAGAGTATGTTACGATTAACGGGATTCCGTTGAAGCTGTTGGATACAGCGGGAATTCGCGAAACGTCGGATGTTGTCGAGCAGATCGGTGTCGAGAAATCGCGAAGCGCATTGTCGGATGCGGATCTGATCCTGCTTGTCCTTAATGCGGGCGAGGAGCTGAATGACGATGAGCTGCAATTGCTTGAGCAGCTTAAAGACCGACAAGTAATTGTTATCGTCAACAAAATCGATTTGCCCCGGAAGCTGGATATCGGAAGATTGTCCTCTTTCCTGGATGAAGAGCGTATTGTAATGATGTCGGTCCAGGAGAACAGGGGGATGGAGGAGCTGGAGAAGGCCATCTCCGCCATATTCTTCAGCGGGCGGCTGGAGTCGAATGATGCGACTTATGTCAGCAATGTCCGCCACATTCATCTGCTTAAGGAAGCTAAGGCTTCCCTTCGGGAGGCCATGATGGCGGCGGAGCAATTCGTGCCCATCGATATGATTCAAATAGATGTACGCAACAGTTGGGAGCAGTTGGGAGAAATTATAGGGGATTCCGTTGGAGAATCACTGATCGACCAAATTTTCTCACAGTTTTGTTTAGGGAAGTAAAAAGGTAAAATAGGATCTGGGTGAGGATAATATCCTTTAAAATCGGGCGCTTATTTAGGAACGAAAGATAGGATTTTTCGTCGGATTCCAAGCCTTATAACTATATATAAGATACTAGGAAGGAGCACGTTGATGTCGAAACTCGGCGCAAAGTGTTCCCAAAACCGTTTAACTTTTCATATAAGAAAAAGGATAAGGAAGGTGAAAATGATGGGATATGATGCAGGTCATTTTGATGTCATCGTCATCGGGGCGGGGCATGCCGGTTGTGAGGCGGCTCTAGCCGCTGCGAGAATGGGCTGTCAAACATTGTTGCTGACCATCAATTTGGATATGATCGCCTTTATGCCGTGCAATCCTTCGATTGGCGGGCCGGCCAAAGGGCATGTCGTCCGTGAAGTGGATGCCTTGGGCGGGGAGATGGGACGGAATATCGACAAGACCTATATTCAGATGAGGATGTTGAATACGGGGAAGGGACCGGCCGTTCACGCCTTGCGGGCTCAAGCGGATAAGTTTCTGTATCAGCAAACGATGAAGGAAACCATCGAAAAGCAGGAGCGCCTTAGCCTGCGCCAAGGAATGGTGGAGGATCTGATTGTCGAGGACGGAGTATGCAAGGGAGTCGTCACGAAGACAGGGGCTCAATATTTTGGCAAGGCGGTTGTTCTCACAACAGGAACCTATTTAAGAGGAAAAGTAATTATGGGAGAGCTCATGTATGAGAGCGGTCCGAATAACCAGCAGCCATCGGTGAAGCTGTCCGAATGCTTGAAGGCTCTGGGCTTCGAGCTGGTCCGCTTCAAAACAGGCACTCCTCCGCGGATTAATAAGGAAACGATCGATTTCACGAAGATGGAAATTCAGCCCGGGGACGAGAATCCCAGCCATTTTTCCTATGAAACGACAGAGAGCATCAAGGACCAGCTGCCATGCTGGTTGACTTATACATCGCCGGAGACGCACGACATTATAAGTAACAATTTGCACCGGGCGCCGATGTTTTCGGGTGCGATCGAAGGGGTCGGAACCCGTTATTGTCCTTCTATTGAGGATAAAATCGTGCGTTTCGCCGATAAGCCGAAGCATCAAATTTTTCTGGAGCCGGAGGGAAGGCATACTTCGGAGTATTATATACAAGGTCTCTCCACCAGCATGCCGGAAGAAATCCAGATTCGCATGATTCGGTCTGTGCCGGGCCTGGAAAAAGCGGAGATGATGAGAACCGGTTATGCCATTGAATATGATGTGATTGTCCCTAACCAATTGTGGCCCACATTGGAAACGAAGCGAATTCGTTCGCTGTTTACGGCAGGACAGCTTAACGGAACATCCGGGTATGAGGAAGCCGCTGCCCAAGGTATTATGGCAGGCATAAATGCGGCCCGCCAGGTCAAGGGGGAGGAGCCGGTTATTCTCGATCGATCTCAGGGATATATCGGAGTTCTGATCGATGACCTGGTGACGAAAGGAACTAACGAGCCTTATCGTTTGCTCACTTCCCGCGCCGAATACCGGTTGCTGCTGCGTCATGACAACGCCGATCTGAGGCTGACCCAGATAGGTTACGATATCGGACTGATTCCAGAGGAACGCTACAGAAAATTCGTTCAGAAGAAAGAGATGATTGAACAGGAATTGGAACGGCTGAAGCAAACGAAAGTCAGACCGGAGCCGAACGTTCAACAAATCTTGAGGGAAGCCGGAACGGTTGAACTGAATAATGCGGTTGAATTGGGCTCTCTTCTGCGCAGGCCGGAAGTGACTTATGCCCACATTGAGGCGATTTCCCCATCGCCGGTTGAATTGCCGGAGGACGTTAAGGAACAGGTGGAAATTCAATTCAAATATTCCGGTTATATCGAGAAGCAGCTGCAGCAGGTAGAAAGGTTGAAAAAGATGGAGAAGAAGAAGATTCCGGAGGATATCGTCTATGACGACATTCATGGAATTGCGATCGAGGCCCGGCAGAAGCTATCCAAAATCCGTCCGCTGTCGATTGGCCAGGCTTCACGTATTTCCGGGGTTTCACCGGCGGATATTTCCATCCTCCTTGTTTATTTGGAACACTATAATCAAGTAACGGCGGCCAGATCACAATGAGCAGCGAATCGGTAGCGGCATCGTTTGCGGGTCGGCTCAAGCAGGAAGGGATCGAGCTGATCCCGGTTCAGTTGGAGCAGTTTGCAACGTACTACAGAGAATTGGTAACATGGAATGAGAAGATGAACCTGACGGGGATTACGGAAGAGGAGCAAGTGTATATCAAGCATTTTTACGACTCCCTCTCTCTGTCCTTCTTCCTTGACCTTCAAGAGATCAGAACCTTGGCTGATATCGGATCAGGGGCCGGATTTCCCAGCATCCCTTTGAAAATTGCGTTCCCGCATCTTCGGGTAACCATTATCGACTCATTGAAGAAGAGAATAGGTTTTCTTGAGCATCTTGTTCAACAGCTATCTCTTTCGGAAGTCGAATTAATTCATGGAAGAGCGGAAGATTGGGGCAGACAAAGCGGATACCGGGATCACTTCGATATGGTAACCGCCAGAGCCGTCGCCAGACAAAGTGTGTTGAACGAGTTTTGTTTGCCCTTTGTCCGTAAGGGCGGTTGGTTCGCTGCAATGAAAGGCACCAATCCTCACGAAGAAGTGGAGGAATCCTCATTCAGTATGATAGAACTGAAAGCCAAGCTGGTGCAGATCTATCGCATGGAATTGCCGATCGAGCAAGCGGAAAGACATATCGTTGTGCTGCAAAAAACGGGGGAGACCCCGCGCAAGTATCCGCGGCCGGCAGGAACTCCGCTTAAGAAGCCGCTGGTTAGAACATAATCTGAAACACCTCACCAGCTATATGCGAGATTTTGTGACAAAAACAAAAATGTTTCACGTGAAACAATAAATTCATGTCTGTCAGGCAGGATATTTCTTGTCTGTGGAGAATTTATTATTACGGATATTTATTGTGAAAGAGTTAGGTGGGTAAAGACAGGATGAGGGAACAAATATCTAAGCTCTTTGGTTTCACGGAAAGAACGCCTTCGGACGAAGTGAAGCAAATACCCGTTCAGGATATTCTACCGAGTCCTTATCAACCAAGGACCGTATTTGATGAAGAAAGAATAGATGAGCTGCTCCAGACGATTAAGACTCATGGCGTTATTCAACCAATTGTAGTCCGAGTCCGCGAAGGAAAGTTTGAGATTATTGCGGGCGAACGGCGCTGGAGAGCTGTTAAGAAGCTTGGACTGGAAACAGTCCCGGCCATTATACGGGAATTTAACGATGCTCAGGCAGCCTCCATTGCCCTCATCGAAAACCTTCAGAGGGAAGGACTAACGGCTATTGAAGAAGCGGTTGCTTATCAGAAGCTAATGGAGCTGCATCAGCTGACTCAGGAAAGTCTGGCCCAAAGACTGGGGAAAAGCCAATCGACGATTGCCAATAAAATCAGGCTTCTGCAGCTAAGCGAGCCTGTTAAGCAAGCGCTTATGGAACGGAAAATTTCGGAGCGTCATGCACGGGCTCTGTTATCTTTGGACAATGAAGAGCTTCAGTTGAAGCTTCTGGACGAGATCATTACTAAAGATTTGAATGTAAAACAGACGGAAGCCAGGGTTAACTTCTACAATGAGGCGAGCAAGCCCAAGAGGAAGAAGAGAATTACTTTCTCTAAAGATGTGAGGCTGGCAGTCAATACAATCAGACAGTCCGTGGACATGATTTCGAGTTCAGGTATGAACATTAGTACAGATGAGAAAGACTTCGAAGATCATTACGAAATCATCATATCGATTCCTAAACAATAAAGCGTATGTTTCGAATAAAAAACTGCGGCGATGGCCGCTTTTTTTGTCGAGCAATCGTGCCGTTGGCAGGGTCCGGCCTACGGTTCATTGGTTAATTCGGTTGATGTGAATAACGATATTGAGGTGAACCAATGTGTCAAAGATTATTGCCATTACTAATCAAAAAGGAGGAGTTGGCAAAACAACCACCTCAGTAAACCTCGGCGCATCCTTATCCGCGTTAGGAAAAAAGGTGTTGTTGGTCGATATAGACCCCCAGGGGAATACGACTAGCGGAATAGGTGTGAACAAAGCGGATGTCGTTTACTGTATCTACGACATTATTATTAACGATGTTCATCCTAAAGAAGCTATTTTAGATACAAATCTGCCAAATTTGAAGGTGATTCCGGCAACGATCCAGCTAGCCGGCGCCGAAATCGAATTAGTGCCTACGATTTCCAGAGAGGTTCGCCTGAAGAAATCTCTGCAGCTTGTAAAGCACATGTTCGACTATATATTGATTGATTGTCCTCCTTCCCTCGGCATGCTGACTCTTAATTCTTTAACGGCGGCCGATTCTGTCATTATACCTATCCAATGTGAATATTATGCTCTGGAAGGATTAAGTCAATTATTAAATACTGTACGGCTCGTGCAGAAGCATTTGAATACCTCGTTGCAGATTGAAGGAGTTCTTCTAACGATGTTTGACGCTAGAACGAATCTCGGTATTCAGGTCATAGAGGAAGTAAAGAAATACTTCCAGCAGAAAGTATACCGGACCATTATTCCGCGCAACGTTCGTTTGAGCGAAGCGCCCAGTCACGGTCAGTCCATAATAACCTATGATCCACGCTCCAAAGGGGCAGAAGTGTATATGGAATTAGCGAAGGAAGTGATTGAACTTGAATAAAAGACTGGGTAGAGGATTAGACGCTCTAATTCCTTCTTTAAATATTAGCGATGACGACAAAGTAATTGAAATTCCCCTTTCACAGCTCCGGCCTAATCCATATCAGCCTCGAAAAACATTTGATGAAGAAAGCATTCAAGAGCTTGCCGCATCGATTAAAGAGCATGGCGTTATTCAACCGATTATTGTAAGGACAGTCCTCAAAGGGTATGAAATTATTGCAGGAGAGAGACGGTTCAGGGCCTCTCAGCTATCAGGACAAGCTACGATTCCGGCTGTCGTTAAGAAGTTTTCCGATCAGCAAGTGATGGAGATTGCTCTAATCGAGAATATTCAGAGAGAAGACTTGAATGCGATAGAGCTTGCTCAAGCGTATCAATCGTTGGCGGAACAGTTTTCCCTTACTCAAGAGGAGCTTGCGATGAAGGTAGGGAAGAGCCGGTCCCACGTAGCGAACTTCTTGAGATTGCTGCAGTTGCCGGAGGAAATCAAAAAATATGTTTCACGTGGAACATTATCCATGGGACATGCCCGGGCGATTGTCGGAGTAAAGAACGACAAGCTGAAGAAGGAGTTTGCAGAGCTGACGATTCGTGAACAGTGGAGTGTACGTGAGCTGGAAGAAGCGATTCAGAAGCACGAAGAAAAGTCGAAGAATGAGCCTAAAACGAAGCCGAATAGAAAGAGAGATCCATATATTCATCAAGTAGAGGAAACATTAAGAGATTTCTACCAGACAACTGTAAAGATCAAGCATTCCAACAACAAAGGGAAGATTGAGCTACTATATTATTCTAAAGAAGATTTGGAAAGGCTGCTTGAGCTGCTGCAGGGAAAAACATCTTAAGGGTAAAAGGTAAGATTGCTTGTAGAGTTGGAGAAATCATTGTCACCCCGGTTTCTTGGAGAGATAAGAACGTTTGTTGTAGGAATATATAAGCATACCGAGGTTTTCCGAGAGTAAACCGACAAGGTATGCTTTTCTTGACCAAACTAGAGAGTTTAAGTGTATAAATTGCATTAAAAGTAGAACAACTTCTCATTGGCATAAAAAGTTTCCGCTAAAGATGGATTCGATTTCTTCGAAAAGGCTTCATTTTTCTCGCTAAAAAGCTGCAGTGAAGTTGATGGATAGTCGGGAATTAGAGTGAATGATTATAAAGGTGGAAATTTGACGGAAGGAGGGGGGAGGGTGCCTCATATATATTTTGATAATGCCGCTTCCTCTTGGCCGAAGCCTCCTGAAGTTGCAGAAGCTATGATTGCATGTATGGAAGAAGCGGGGGCTAATCCGGGAAGAGGAAGCCACAGCATGGCGGTGAGGGCAAGCCGGATTGTATTTGAAGCACGCACTCTGGCGGCCAAGCTGTTTGGAATTCGCAATCCGAATGATATCGTCTTTACGTCCAATGCGACCGCAGCTCTGAATTTAGCCATTAAAGGCTTTGTGTGCCAAGGAGACCACGTCATCTGTACCTCGATGGAACATAACTCGGTAAGACGGCCTTTGGAATATTTGCGAAGGACCAGAGGGGTTCAAATTACTTATTTGCAGGCTGATAAACAGGGGAAAATAAGTGTGGATGAAGCGGCTGCAGCCTTTCGGCCGGAAACTACGCTATTTGTTTGCAGCCATAGCTCTAATTTGTTGGGTACGATACAGCCAATAGCCGAGTTTGCGGAGCTGTGCCGACATAACGGTGTCAAGCTGCTGGTTGATGCGGCTCAGACGGCAGGGACGGTGCCGATAAATGTTGCTGAGGAAGGCATCGATATGCTGGCCTTTCCCGGGCATAAGGGTTTGCTCGGCCCACAGGGTACCGGGGGGCTATATATATCCCCTGAGATCGATTTGGAGCCGATTCTTCATGGAGGAACGGGAAGTCAATCGGAGGAGGTGGATCAGCCTTCCGTTCGCCCGGATCGATATGAAGCCGGGACGCCGAATACGGTTGGGATTGCCGGATTAGCAGCAGGGATCAAGTTTATCATGAAAGAAACGGTGGAACAGATCCATAGGAAGGAATGGGAATTGACGCAGTTAATGATGGAGGGGCTGCGGAACATTTCCGGCTTGCGAATACTCGGTCCCGATTTAGGGGAAGACAAGACAGGAATTGTCTCTTTTGTGGTGGAGAATGCGGATGCTTCGGAAATCGCTTTTCAATTGGACCGCGAATATCGGATTGCCGTCCGTGCCGGTTTTCACTGCACGCCTCTCGGTCATGAAACGGCAGGGACAACAGCTACAGGGGCCGTTAGAGCCAGTGTCGGTTATTATTCGACTGTGGAGCAGGTGGAATGCTTAATTAAGGCGATGGAAGAAATTTGCCGAGGATATAAGAACCAGGGGAAAGAGAAAAACTAATAAAGAATTTTCATTAGAAGAGATCAAAATTTGAAAAATAGGAGCCGAGGGTTGCAAGCCTATCCTCTTATATTTAGAAAAAAAGGGTGGCACATGTATGGAATTAATATTCGGATTGGAGCCCGAAATGTGGGAAGCTGTGCAAGTGCTGGTTATCGGGTTTATGTTCCTTCTCATTATCGTGCTCTGGATCAAGCTGGCCAGGATGAATAAGAAATACAAAAGAATGATGCGCGGGGGCACGGAAAATCTGGAACAGATGCTTATACAAATGCAAGAAAGCTACCGGCAAGCAGCGGCAGCGAATCAGAATTATATGGAATCTGTCCAACACCTGGAGAAGGAAATGAAAAAAATGAAGGGCCATGTAGAGGTAATCCGGTATAATGCCTTTCCCGATCAGGGGAGTGATATGAGCTTCTCCATCGCTTTTCTGGACGAAGAAAGAGACGGGGTTGTATTAACAGGCATTCATGGCCGAAACGAAAGTTATTTGTATGCGAAACCGATCAAACAAGGCGTGTCCTCCTACAGTTTATCCCCGGAGGAAAAACAAGTTATTGATTTGATAATGGAAAAGGCGGGAAAGCCGCAGAGGCTGTCCTCTGGGAATGATTAAGGGACAGATGAATCGACTTGGCAATCGTATCTGCCAGCATCGTAACCAGATGCAATCGGGTGTTCTGGAGAACAAAATACTCCATGAAGCCTCCGACATTCACGATTCCGGTGATGTGGATATGACCGACGGGCGGTAAATCCTTGTTGACCCCGGCTCCCGGCTTCAGAGGGCCGGAGCCTACCTTAATGGACCCCACGCTGGAGAGCTGGCCCAGACAAGCATCTATTCCTACGATGAAAGGATCTCTATAGGTTTGTTCGATGGCCGATAAGGTTTCGGCCAGATTTAGGGCATGGACGGGCTCTTCCAGGGTTCCATAAACAGGAAAGTCGACCAGATTGTAAGCGAGCAAGCGGGTGCCCACTAATGGCCCGAGTGCATCGCCGGTAGAACGGTCGGTTCCGATACAGACGAAGATAATCGGTTGGGCAACCGGAACCTCTTGAAAATAGAGGGAGAGCTTGGAAGCGATCATTTGCGCCGATTGAGAGTCGGTATAAGGAACGAGAATGGAACCGCTGGACGAATTCTTGTCCGCATTGAAAGAAAATTTCATGGTTTCCTCCATGTCCGTTATTTTTTGACCACATCGATATCTCCGAAAGGGCATCCATAGAGCTTTTCTACTAGTATACGGCTGGAAAATGCTGTTTATACATGCACCATTCAAAAACAAGAAAATAGAACTAGAATCATTTTATAGGAGATGCGGAGGCATCTATGCGTGAGATTTTGTTGTTGAGGAACAGAGAGACCAGAAAGGAATAAATGGCATGGAATCGTTAATGGTCATTGCTTTTGATTCTACACAGCAAGCTTTAAGGGCGGAGATGCTTCTGGAATATGCCGATATTGAAATAGATATCCGGCCTACGCCCAAGGAAATTACCGCCGGCTGTGCTTTGTCCATTGAATTTGATGCTGCGGAGCTGGAGAGGGTCCAGAACATCATACGGACGGAGCAGGTGGAAATCAGGGGGATTTATTTTCAAAAGAATGGGAAATATGTTACCATCGATATGCCAGAACGGTAACGGACAGGGAGGACAACCAAGTGCTGAGCAATATACTTGTTCAAGAAGCGCTTACAGAGAATACTAATGCAATTCATCATTTTTATTCCCAACTCGTTGAAACGTTCATGAGCCCGAAAACCTGGAATCAAATATTGATCGGTCTCATCAAAATATTACTGATTCTCCTCCTCGGTAAAATCGTCAAGGCAGTCACCAGACGTCTGGTGGACCGACTTGTGAGGGAACGTGAAAAGAATCCGTTAAGATTCAGTCAGCGGCGGGCCAAAACTTTAGGCAAGCTTGTAGGAAATGTCGTTAATTATACGGTTAATTTTATTCTGATATTGATGATTCTCAGTCAGCTTGGACTGCATTTAGGGCCGTTGCTGGCGGGAGCCGGAGTCGTCGGTCTGGCCATCGGTTTCGGAGCACAAAGCTTGGTGAAAGATGTGATCACCGGTTTTTTCATTATATTTGAAGATCAGTTTGCCGTAGGCGACACGGTCCAAATCGGCAGTTATAAAGGTACGGTAGAGGAAATCGGTTTAAGGGTGACGCGTATTGCCAGTTGGACAGGAGAGGTTTATATTATTCCTAACGGCTTAATTACGCAGGTAACGAATTATTCGATGCGGAATTCGCTTTCTGTTGTTGATATTGTTCTTTCCTATCATTCCGATGTCGATAAAGCAATATTCTATCTGAAAGAGGCGTTTGCAGAAATGACCGACAATCAGCTCCTGGTAGCCAGGCCGGAAGTGCTCGGCATGCAGACGATGGGGATGTCGGATTTAACCTTGAGGATTGTTGCCGAGTGCAAGCCTAATCAGGAAGAACAAGTGAAGAGAGAAATATTGGCCCAAGTGAAGAAAACACTGGATCAGCATAAAATCGAAATTGCCATGCCGGCGTAAGTCAAGGAAGGGGGAAACAGGGGAGATGGAGCGTAAGCAGTATCAGCTTGGAGACGTTGTCCAGATGAAAAAGCCGCACCCATGCGGCACTAATGAAATGGAAATCATTCGTATGGGAATGGATATCCGGATCCGCTGCACCGGGTGCAAGCATAGTGTTCTGGTGCCGAGGGCGAAGTTTGAAAGTAAGCTTAAAAAAGTGCTGCGGTCCAATCCGGAATTTTCCGATCCCGGACAACAATTCAGTTGATTTTACCCTGCATCTTATGGTACAATCTTTCTTGTGCTAAACGGAAAGGTACCCAAGAGGTCCAAGGGGGCTGACTCGAAATCAGCTAGGCGTCGCAAGGCGTGCGTGGGTTCGAATCCCACCCTTTCCGCCATTTATCCAACCATGTGATTTATAGATTACAGGTTGTGAGGGTGGGTCGAGCAGGGTCTATACATATTCCGTTAACTAACGCTTTCTTGCGAATTACGCAGGGGGGCGTTTTTTTAAAATATAAGAAAGTATAAGTTTTATTCGTCTTCGAAGAGGCTCCGTTAGGAGCTTTTTTTACCACATAGGATCTTTAAATTCTTTACAGCATTAATACGATGAAAATATAGATTCCTATTGGCATAAAAAGTTTCCTCTAATACCGGGTTATTCATCTTCGAGATGCTCCGTTAGGAGCTTTTTTTACCACATAGGATCTTTAAGTTCTTTACAGCATTAATACGATGAAAATATAGATTCCTATTGGCATAAAAAGCTTCCTCTAATACCGGGTTATTCATCTTCGAGATGCTCCGTTAAGAGCTTTTTTTACCACATAGGAATCTTTAAATTCTTTACAGCATTAATACGATGAAAATATAGATTCCTATTGGCATAAAAAGCTTCCTCTAATACCGGGTTATTCATCTTCGAGATGCTCCGTTAAGAGCTTTTTTTATATTTCAACGGTAAACGCACCCGTCCTAAGGACGGCGATAGCCGTTTATCCATGTGATATAAGAGGGGAGGGCGAGAGAGAAATCAATCCCTGGCCCGGGCCCTAAACACATACCGGTCGACAATATATCCAAGCAGCGCCCAGGACGCAATGGTCAAGGCGTATGCGAAAAACAGGTTAACATGGGCGATGTCCGTGAAAAAGGGGATGATCCAAAGAGGTATGCTTAAGGAGATCAGAATCATATTCTTCGGATCATAGCCAAGATAATGAATGAAGCAAATGGCTATGGCAATAACGGTAAAGATGATGGTCACTGTTTTTCTCATGAGGGTTCCCTCTTTAATGTTTTTTTCGTTTCCATTTACGATTATGGTTGGACGGCTCCGGGAATCGCTCCCCTTTCTTCAAGGAGATGATCTTGGGATTGTTGATGCCCATATGGAAGTCGTTCTCGCCAATTTCGATATACTCTCCATCATTAGGAGCTTTGTCGCCGGTGTTGAATTCGGTTTGTTCTCCCATCCTTTTCACCTCCAAGTACTAACTATTATCGTCCGAATGAGGCGAGACCATGTAATTGGGGCGATTCCAATTATAGGGGGCCATACGAGCAAGTGTACGGCACATCTCTTGTAATTGGCGCCCGGATTTGGTATATTTATATGGTGCGAGTTTGAAATGGATTTCTTTCTTGCTCCTTGCTCCCGGCTTAATTCCTTCTGTTAAGAAGGAAGGAAGGCATCGCTTAAGGCGAATGCGTGGGGGCCGCTAAGTCCATAAGGAGGTGAATCGACATGCGCAAATATGAAGTAATGTACATTCTTCGTCCCGACATCGAACAAGAAGCGGTTGAGGCCGCCATCTCTAAGTTCGAAGGCATCATTAACAATGGTGGAGAGATCACGAAGAGCGAAGTGATGGGTAAACGCCGTCTTGCGTATGAGATCGAAAAGTTCCGCGACGGAATTTACGTACTGGTAAATTTCAACGCTACTCCGGAAGTTGTAGCGGAACTTGACCGTGTAATGAAGATTTCGGATGAAATCATTCGTTACCTGATCGTTAATGACGTTGTAGCGTAATAACATTGCTTTGCTTAACAATTCGTGACAGTTATGCGGAAATGCGGGGGAGGGAACAAGATTGTTAAACCGTGTTATTCTAATCGGAAGGCTGACTCGGGATCCTGAACTGAGATATACCCCTACCGGCGTAGCGGTAACCCAGTTCACACTGGCAGTAGACCGGCCCTTTACTAACCAGAATAATGAACGAGAAGCCGACTTTATTAACATAGTGACCTGGAGGCAGCTCGCCGAAACCTGCGCCAACTACTTGCGCAAAGGAAGACTGACCGCAGTGGAAGGTCGCATTCAGGTAAGAAACTATGATAATAATGAAGGCCGCAGAGTTTATGTGACGGAAGTGGTGGCGGACAATGTCCGTTTTCTGGAATCGGCCAACCGGGATGCCGGGGGACAGAGCTCCGGAATGAGGGAAGAGATGCCCGGGAACAACCGATATAGCAGCCCGCGAGACAATCATGATCCATTCTCGGACGGGAAACCGATTGACATTTCCGACGATGATCTGCCATTCTAATGAGAAAGGACTGAAAACGTAGATGACGACTAAAAAAGAAAACAGCGGCGGCGAAGAGCGGACAGAGCGTCGTTTCTCCAGAGGCCGCGGAGGCCGTAACAAGCGCCGTAAAGTTTGCTACTTTACTGTTAACAAAATTCAACACATTGACTATAAAGACATCGAGACGCTGAAGAAGTTCATCAGTGAGCGCGGCAAGATTCTTCCTCGCCGTGTTACCGGAACTTCCGCTAAATATCAACGTATGCTTACGATTGCTATTAAGCGCGCTCGTCAAGTAGCTTTGCTTCCTTACACAACTGAGTAAGAAGCGGCTATTAAAGAAGCAGCAGAGACGTAAATCCGTCCCTGCTGCTTCTTTTGTTAAAATATAAAGAAGTATAAGTTCATCTATTCCTGGCATTTACACAACGTTCTCGACGAGTTTAGTAGACTGTACACCGCCTGCATGGGTCCGCTTGTATAGTTCCTTCATAATGTCCTCGATCTTCGGCTCTCTGACCGTGAGGTTATGAATGGGGAGCAAGTCGCTCAACCGCCTGATCATGGGGGCGATTTCGGCGTCGTCCTCCACTCCGAACCAGAGCTCATTCGGCTCTATCTTATCAGGGACCGGACCTTTCCATCGTTCAGGCGACCATCCGTTGGATTCAACGACTACGTATTTTTTGTCCCCGAAGGCGCGGATCATCTCTAACGAGCTGCCGTCGAACAGAACTTTCCCATGATCGATAAAGATGACCCGGCGGCACAGCTTCTCAATATCGTCCAGGTTATGTGTCGTCAGCAGAATGGTAATCTTCTTCTCACGGTTAATCGTTTGGAGGAAATCTTGAATTCTTTCCTTAGCCAGCAAATCCAGCCCGATTGTCGGCTCGTCCAGGAACAGAACCTGCGGGTCGTGAATCAGAGAAGCGGCTATATCGCCCCTCATTCTTTGCCCGAGACTAAGCTGCCGGACAGGAGTATGCAGGAAGGAACCGAGATCCAGAATATCGCAAAACAAGTCCAGATTTTCCTTGTAGCGCTGCTCGGGGATGTTATAGATTTTGCCAAGCAGGTAAAAAGAGTCTTTAAGCGGGAGATCCCACCACAGCTGAGTCCGCTGTCCGAAGACGACCCCGATATGCTGGGCATGCTCCTTGCGCTGCTTATGGGGCTCTAACCCCATCACTCGCACCGACCCCGATGTCGGAACGAGTACACCGGACAGCATTTTGATGGTGGTCGATTTACCGGCGCCATTCGGTCCGATATACCCGATAAATTCCCCTTTTTGAATAGTAAAGCTTACTTCATCAACTACACGCTTGCGTTCTCCGCCTTGGGAAAACAACTTCTTGATCAAACGGAATGAGCCCCGGGCTTCTCCATGTACTTTAAATTCCCGGACCAGCTTCTCTACTTCGATAACATTTTTCATTAAGATCCGGCTCCTTTGTAATGATTGATCGCTTTGCGCCAAATCCAACCCGTCAAGAGCAGCATTAACAGGGCCATGACCGGGGTAAGGTAAATAAACAGCGGCGAGAAGGGCACCTGCTCTTTATTTTCAAAAAATAAAAAGGAAGGGTAGAAGTTAATAAAAGCGATCGGAACGATAAAGGTCAGAACAATCTGGATCACCCGGTTGTAGACTGTCAGCGGAAAGCGGGTAAATTGATCGAACAGCATCAGAATAATGCTTTGCAGACCGGAGCCTTGGAGTGTCCAGAAGGCCGTACATCCGATCAGAGTATAGATCGCCCATTCGATGACGACTCCGCTGGCCACGATCAGCAGCAAGGTAAGCAGCTTGGGAACAGTCCATTCGGTAATATGGGAAGCAGAATAGACCAATCCGACGATGGCGGCGATCAAATCGCCGATGCCCGCAATTTGGAACCGGGAGGCGAAGAACTGAAATAGCGGATTCAGCGGCCGAACCAGGTAACGGTCGAAAAATCCGTCCCGGATTAAATAATCGATGTTCCAAATTTGCTGGAAGGAAATGATGAACAAGGAATGCGGAAGCTTCCACAGGCTGAGCAGAAATACCAGTTCATATAGGTTGTAACCGACGATTAGAGGCACCTGCTGGGTAATCACCCACGTGAAGAAAATGGTAGCCAGTCCCATAAGGGTAACGCTGAATACCCCGATAAAAAAGTTGAAGGGGTAGGCCGATCGCGATTTGATATTGGCTGCCTGCAGCAAGCCGTACAGTTTAATATATCTCCACATGGGCATTAACCTCCTGTCGTCAGAAGCATGCGGTGAGCGGTCTTCATTCCCGCATATCCGATGATGAACAGGATGAAAGCCCAGGCAGCCTGGAACAGCAAATCGGGTACGATCTGGTGGACCGGCGTCCGCCCGATGAAGAGGGAGAGCGGAATGCTGTAGATGCCTTGAAACGGCAGCCAGCGAAGCACCTGCGCGAGCAGGTCCGGAAAGAACCATAGAGGAACGAAGGAACCCGAGCACAGCTGAATAACCGTATCCTTAATAAAATCGAAACCCCAGATTTCCGTAAAAATAAAGGCGAACAGGCCGACGATAAAATCAATGGCATACGCCAGGAGAAAAGCGAGAATAACACTCGGTACAAAGGCGACCGCATGCCATCCGCCGGGCCATTCAACAGGATAGAAGACGAAGATGGCCAGAGCCAAGGGAATAACGACGAAGCATAGGGAAAAAAGAAACAGCCCGGCCGCTTTGGATAAATGCATCCACTGAAAGCTCCAGGGCTTCTGCAGATCAAACACAATATTTCCCGTCCGCACCCGATCGGACACTTCCCATACTGTTCCGAAGGAGAGAAGCCTTCCCATAATAACGGAAATCATCGCGTAGGAAGCCATAGAGCGGGCGGATACTCCGGTGGACTGTTCCAGTCCGTCCCCTTCTCCGTAAATGACCAGCCAAATTTCCCGAAGCGCGATAACCATTAGGACGGATCCTATAACGCGGAACAAGACATCCATTTTGTAAACGCGGGTATTCTTGAAGGTAGTGAGTGCATACCAAGCATATTTGCTCATGAAATCTAAATTCCCCCAAATAAAGGAATATAAAGATAAAAAGATAGCTCTAATTCTATCAGGCTTGAAAAGGTTGTCAATGGATTAAATCGTTATAATCGAAACGGTTTCACGGAGATGTTTTGGAGAGAGGAAAAATAAACGTTGAAATTAAACTAACCAGTGGTTATAATGTAACCAATGGTTAGTTTAATTTTGATCATTTTCACCGCCAGAGTATGTAAAACTCAACCTTCATAGGGGCGAAGATGGATATGACAAAGCAGAAAAGAAGGGGAGTCTATCATGTCGAATCGGCAGAGTAAAAGATCAGAAGAGACCAAACAAGCCATACTGGAAGCAGCGGGGAGCCTCTTCGCGGCCAAGGGCTTCAAATCGGTAACAATGCGGGAAATCGCCAAGGAAGCGGGATGCTCGCATACGACTATTTATTTATATTTTCAGGACAAGGAAGCTTTGCTTCATCATTTGGTGCTTCCTCCCCTGCAAAATCTGGAGGAGGAATTCAAGCGTCTGCAGCAGGTAGGGCACAAGGAGCCCCTGCGCACTCTTACTCAGCTTGGAGAGAAGTTTATATTATTCTGTTTGCGCCGGCGGAACATGGTAAATGTGTTGTTTATGCTGAAGGCAGAGAGGGTGGATGAGCCGGAACCGGGGCTTATGATCAACCGGATCCGCAATGAATTGTTTGCCGACCTGAAGCAGGGGATAGCGTGGAATTTTCCCGATGCTTCTGCCGAGGAACTGCTGTCCTATGCGCGTATCTACTATTATATGCTGCAAGGAATCGTGTCTACTTATATGTACAATGAAGAGCCGCTGGCTCAACTGCTTTCGAGAGTTATGCCCCTGGTAACGCAGGGCACCGAAATATTCGTGGCGGGTATTCAAGCGAAACGGGGAGGAAACCAATAACATGAAGATTACGCAAATTTCTCCAAATATTTGGAAGCTTGGAATATGGATGATTATTCCGGTCAATGTATGGTTTGTCCGCAGCGAAGATGGCCTCATTCTGATCGATGGCGGAATTCCGAAGATGGCGACAGGGATCTTGAAGCAAATTAAGGAGCTGAACTTGCCTTTAAAGAAGATTTTGTTGACGCACGGGCATTCCGATCATGTCGGTTCGGTTAAAGAAGTCGTTCGCCATACCTCGGCTCCGGTGTACATTCATAGAGAGGAGCTGCAATATGCGGAAGGGGATATGCCTTATCCCGGCCGGAAGAAGGCTCAGACAACTATTGATAAAGGGATGGCTTCCCCATTGCTCCAGGAATCCGAAGGAAGGCTGCAGCCGTTGGAAGGTCTCCTTCCCTTGTGGACACCGGGGCACTCCCCAGGGCATGTCGCTTATTATCATAAGGAAGATGGGGTTCTGATCGGCGGCGATTTGTTCACCACCCGGAGGGGCAGGCTAGCCCGGCCGATCCCCATGTTCACGGCGGACATGCAAACGGCGGTCCGCAGCGGAGCGGTTATTGAAGAGCTGAAGCCAAAGCTGCTGACGGTCTGTCATGGGGAGGATATCAAAGAGCCTTATTCGCAATGGGAAGGATACTGGACGCGCTGGTCCTGACTTCTATATTTTTAGCAATTCCTCTTATATCGTGATAAAGTCCTTTATAAAGTTGTCTATAACTATAGAAGCGATTAAGGAAGCGAGGGGGTGGGAGCAAGATGGGAAGAATCAGTTGGATGGTGGTTTCTGCCCTAACACTTGCTGTCATAATTACCGGAAGCGTTCTGTATGCTAATAATGTGCCTTCTGTGGATGAAATGTTTGTCGACATCGACCATCAAGTGAAAGAGGCACCCGATAGGATTATCGCCCAGGGGCCTGATTTTGAAATCTATTCCAAAGACTTTGCCCTATTCAAAGCAAATCTTGCGTTTAGTGAAAAAATGAATAACGTAACCATTGATATGACCGATAAAGACATCATTCACGAAATGATCAAGGAAGCGCTGGTTGTCAACTTGGCGCGGGAAGAGGGGCTTTTCGTAAGCAAACAGGAAATAACGGATTACATTACCCATTTGAGAGAGCTTCTGGACGATCCTGAACATGATCCTGCAATGAAACAAATAAGAGATAATTTGGTCAAAATGTCGGGATTATCAGAGGATGAATACTGGGAAAGTGAAGAATTAGCCCAAAAATATGAAAAAGCATTGTTAATCCAAAAATTCGTGAGAAAACTCGCGGAAGAAGGGCAAATCAGAGGAGCCGAAGATTTTGCAAACTTTAAGGATAAACTGCTTCAGAAGGTTAAAACGGGAATCATCTACAATGTGTAACGGATCAGCCCAATTCACCGGATTCTTGCAGGCAAAAAACCTCAAAACTACAATCCTTGTGGTTTATGGAGGTTTTTTCTCATGTAATAATGAAAACAAAAAAAGGTGCTTCTTGATACCTAATCTTAGAAGCAGAAAATGGGAATAATACGGATACGAGTCTGGATCACGGAAGGATAAAGGGACTATAAACCTGGGCGGTTTATGGTATAATCAAGCGTAAAGCCGCTTTATGAAGGAGTTGTATACTGTCCGGTGAACCGTACGAAAAGAAGCAAATGGCTGCCCGTCATATGGATGGTCATCTACCTAATCGTTCTATTTTCCATAGTGACGCCGCTTAATTTCATCACGATCAATCTCATTATGATTCCGGTGCTGGCTCTCTATATGTATCTGGATGTCAAACGTTTTGCACTGGCGTATGCGGTCAGTCTCGGCATTTTTTATTTACTCACCGGTGGCTTGGGCTTGGTCATCCTCTTTATCTCCTTGTTCTTTCTACCCCCTGTTATTCTGATGGGGCATTTCTATAAGAAGAAGGCTCTGGCCAGGACCGCAATCCTTGCAGGAACGTTAACCTTGATGGGGGAGCTGCTGCTGGGCCTGGTGGTCGGTCGGCTGTTCGGCTTTGACCCGGTCGCCCAATTCGGAGCCACTATAAGAGATTATTTGGGGGCTTTGCCAAGCAACGTTACGCAGCAGTTGAACATGGATCTGGTGGATTCGATGATTCGTTACATCACCCAAATGATTCCGTTCTTTATCGTTGCTTTTTCGGTCTTTTATGTCATTGTTACGCATGGGCTTGGAAGATGGTTCATCAACAGGGGCGGCAGGGAAGACCTTGTTCCGGCTCTTCCGCCAGTACGGACGTGGAAGCTGCCGAAATCGCTGGTCTGGTATTTTCTCATCGTCATGATTCTAGATTTTACGATTCCGGCCAATCCGGATTCCTTCCTGGTCATGATCGTTATCAATTTGTTCCCGTTGTTGAACTTGGCTTTTGTCGTTCAAGCGATCTCGTTTCTTCTCTACTTCGTCCATGTCAAGAAAAAGGGCAAGGCTTGGCCGGCCCTTGCTATCGTGCTTATGATTGTCGTTCCAACCACCCAGTATATATTCAGTCTGTTGGGTTTGTTTGACGTCATGTTTCCCCTCAGGGAAAAGCTTGCCGACAAATCATAAGGAAGAAAGAGGAGCGAAATCACATGCCGAGGTTTTTAATCAAACGATGGCACGGGCTGCATATGGTGTGGACGTTCATCCTGGTTCTTATTCTCATTGTCGTGCTGTCGTTTTATCAATGGGTGGCAGGCCTGATCGCCCTTGTTCCTTTTGCCGTGCTGGTGTGGTATTCCTGGAAGGCGGAGAAGGCTTTCCGCAAGGACCTGTATGTATATCTGGCTACCTTGACCCATCGGATCAAGAAGGCGGGCAAGGAAGTAACCAACGACTTGCCGATCGGCATTATTCTGTACAATGAAGAGCAGAAGATCGAGTGGCACAATCCGTTCGTGTCCACCATGCTGGAGGAGGAGTCGGTGATCGGCGAATCGCTGACCGAACGGTTCCCGATGCTCAAGGATAAGGAGGGCAAGTTCGAGGTAGAGATTGGTTCGTCTACTTATAAGGTCACGATGAACCACGACGACAGGATGATCTACCTGGAAGATGTAACGAATCAGCTGGAATTGGAGCAGAAGTATCAGGAAGAGAAAATTGCCATCGGAATTATTATGCTCGATAATCTGGAGGAAGCGACGCAGGGGATGGACGATCAGACCCGCAGCATCATCCTGGCGAAGATTACCGGGGAGATTAACGAGTGGTCCAACCGCAACGGTCTGTACCTGCGCAGAACCTCCTCCGACCGGTTCCTGATCATCATGAATCAGAAGTCGCTTCAGATGCTGGAGCAGGAGCGGTTCGATATTCTTGACGAGGTTCGTGATCTAAGTGCGGACAACAAAGTTCCGTTCACGCTGAGCATTGGTGTAGCATCGGGAGCCGAGAGTCTTATTGAGCTTGGCAATTGGGCCCAGGCGAGTTTGGATATGGCGCTCGGGCGGGGCGGCGATCAGGTCGCTGTGAAGAGCGGGCAGCGGCTGTCGTTCTATGGCGGCCGAAGCAATGCCGTAGAGAAGCGCACCCGGGTCCGGGCGAGAGTTATCTCCCATGCGTTAAGAGACCTGATTAAAGATAGCGACAAGGTTCTCATTATGGGTCACAAGAATCCGGATATGGATGCGATAGGGGCGGCTATAGGCGTTCTTAAAGCCGTGCAGCTCAGCCAGAAGGAAGGATATATCGTGCTGGAAGGCATCAATCCGTCGATTGAACGGCTGATGGAGGCTCTTCAGGAGCACGAGAAAATCGCCAGGTGGTTTATCACGCCGGATCAGGCGCTGGAGATGACTACTCTGCGTACATTGGCGGTGGTCGTGGATACCCACCGGTTCTCTATGGTGGCGGAGCCGAAGCTGCTGTCTATGGCGCCGAGAACGGTCGTTGTCGATCATCACCGGCGCGGGGAAGATTTTATTGGCGATGCCGTCCTGGTATATATGGAGCCTTACGCTTCGTCCACCTGCGAGTTGGTTACGGAGCTGCTGCAATATATCCATGAGAGAGTGACCATTAGCCCGATTGAAGCGACGGCCCTGCTGGCGGGAATTACCGTCGATACGAAAAGCTTCAGCATGAGAACCGGCGCCAGAACGTTCGAGGCTGCCTCATTCCTCAGAAGAAACGGGGCCGATTCGGCCATGATCCAGCGGCTTCTTAAGGAAGACCTGGGAGCGTATATTCAGAAGGCGGAAATTATCAAGCATGCTGAAATTTTATACGAGCACGTAGCTCTGGCCGTAGCCGAAAGCGGACGTCCCTATTCACAATTGCTTATAGCACAGGTGGCCGATACTTTAATTACCATGACCGATATCAGAGCCTCCTTCGTCATCTCCGAGAGGCCGGACGGCCTGATCGGGATCAGTGCCCGTTCACTCGGACAGATGAATGTCCAGGTCGTGATGGAGCGGCTTGGCGGCGGCGGGCATTTAACCAACGCGGCCGTACAGCTGGAAGGAACGCTGGAGGAAGCGACCGCAAAGCTTAAGAAGGTACTAAGTGAAATTGAAGCGGAAGAGGGGTTATTCGAATGAAAGTGATTTTCCTGAAGGATGTCAAAGGGCAGGGGAAGAAAGGCCAGGTTAAGGAAGTTTCCGAAGGATACGCCAATAATTTTCTGATCAAACAAGGATTGGCCGCTCCGGCGACGTCTTCGAATATGAAGGTTCTGGAACAGCAGAAGCAATCCGAGCAGAAGAAGAAAGACGAGGAGAAGGCACAAGCTGAGCAGCTGGCTGCCCGTCTCAACGAAATGACGCTGCAGATGAAAGGAAAATCGGGAGAAGGCGGACGTCTGTTCGGATCGATTACGACGAAGCAGATTGCCGAGGAGCTGGAGAAGCTAAACATCGTTATCGACAAGAGAAAAATGTCTCTGGACGATCCGATTCGCTCCTTGGGCGTCACCCAAGTGCCTATCAAGCTGTACCCCGGGGTATCGGCTACTTTAAAGGTACAAGTAACGGAGGAATAATGCATGGAAGGCGAAATGCTCTTTGATCGAATTCCACCGCAAAATTTAGAAGCCGAGCAGGCCGTGCTCGGCGCTATTTTGTTAGACAGCGATGCGCTGGTTACCGTCATGGAACGAATCATCAGCGAGGACTTCTACAGCACCAAGCATCAGAATATTTTCGATGCGATGGTGGAGCTGGCGGAGGCTAACGAGCCGGTCGATCTCGTCACTCTTACGGTACGGCTTCAGGACAAGCAGCAGCTGGAGCAGGTCGGCGGGGTTTCCTATTTAACCCAGCTTGCCAATGCGGTTCCGACAGCGGCCAACGTAGACTATTACGCGCAGATCATCGAGGAGAAATCGTTGACCCGCAGGCTGATTCGGGCCGCTACACAAATTGCCAGCACCGGATATTCAGGCTCGGAGGCCGTCGGCGATTTGCTGAGCGATGCCGAGCAGCGGATCATGGAGATTTCCCAGCGCCGGTCGAGCAGCGGTTTTATCTCAATTCGTGATGTGTTGATGGAAGTGTTCGAACGGGTGGAGTTTCTATACCAGAACAAGGGCGGGACGACCGGAATCGCCTCCGGCTTCCGCGATCTGGACAAGATGACTTCGGGCTTCCAACGGTCCGATTTAATTATCGTGGCGGCGCGTCCGTCCGTAGGGAAGACGGCTTTCGCCCTGAATATCGCCCAGAATGTAGGCATTCGCGAGAAGGAGACCGTAGCCATCTTCAGTCTGGAGATGGGAGCGGCCCAGCTGGTGCAGAGGATGATCTGCGCCGAATCGAATGTGGATGCCGGGCGGTTAAGAACGGGCCATCTGGAGAACGACGACTGGGAGAAGCTGACGATGGCGATCGGCACGATGGCGGAAGCCAATATTTATATCGACGATTCTCCGGCGGTGACGGTTGCCGATATACGGGCCAAATGCCGTCGGCTGAAGAAGGAGAAGGGGCTCGGCATGATCCTGATCGACTACCTTCAGCTAATCCATGGGCGGGGACGGAGCGGGGACAACCGGCAGCAGGAAGTATCGGAAATCTCCCGTACGCTGAAGCAAATTGCGCGGGAGCTGGATGTGCCGGTAATCGCTCTGTCACAGCTCAGCCGGGGAGTTGAGCAGCGCCAGGATAAGCGTCCGATGATGTCCGACCTCCGGGAATCCGGATCGATTGAGCAGGATGCGGATATTGTCGCCTTCCTGTACCGGGACGATTACTATAATCAGGATACGGAGAAGAAAAATATCATTGAAATTATTATCGCCAAGCAGCGGAACGGTCCGGTAGGGACGGTCGAGCTTGCTTTCCTGAAGCATTACAACAAATTTGTCAGTCTGGATCGAACTCATCAGGAGCCGGTGCCTTCGGCCGCGGCGGTTCCGTTCTAAAGTGAACTTATGGTTGATATCCGAACATTTTATATAGACAACCTCCTTAATGTTCGTGTATTTCATTGACTTTGGTATAGCGGATTGCTAAACTGGAGATGCTGCTAAGAGAAGCAGTAAATCAATGGGTACACAGTACCTTATGGAGGTTGTTTGGTTATGTCGACCGTTGTAGTTGTCGGAACCCAGTGGGGGGACGAAGGTAAAGGGAAAATAACCGACTTCCTGGCTGAATCGGCTGAAGTGGTGGCAAGATACCAGGGAGGTAACAATGCCGGCCACACGATTCTTATCAACGGAAAGAAGTATAAGCTGCACTTGATTCCTTCCGGAATTTTCTATAGTGATAAAGTCTGTGTGATCGGCAACGGAATGGTGATTAATCCGGCTGCATTGATTGAGGAAATTCAGTACATTCATGACAATGGATTTACGACCGATAATTTGAAAATAAGCGACCGGGCTCATCTGATTATGCCTTATCATCTGCTGCTTGACGAATTAGAGGAAGAGCGCAAAGGGCCGAACAAAATCGGCACCACCCGCAAAGGAATTGGACCTTGCTATATGGATAAGGCCGGGAGGAACGGCATCCGGATTGCGGATCTGATGGATCGGCAGCAGTTCGAGACCAAGCTGCGCCGGCTGGTGAAGGAGAAGAACGATGTTATCGAGCGCGTGTACGGACGCCAAGGTCTGGACGCAGATTCGATTCTCAAGGAATATCTCGAGTATGCGGAAGTGATCAGACTTTATGTGGCGGATACTTCCGTTGTGCTGAACGACGCTATTGATTTGAACAAGAAGGTGCTTTTTGAAGGGGCGCAGGGGGTTATGCTGGACCTGGATCAAGGCACCTATCCTTTCGTGACGTCGTCTAATCCGACGGCCGGCGGGGTGTGCATCGGCTCCGGTGTCGGCCCTACGAGAATCAACCAAGTCATTGGTGTGGCCAAGTCTTATACGACGCGGGTTGGAGACGGTCCGTTTCCGACGGAGCTCCACGATGCAATCGGGGATCAAATTCGCGAAACCGGCAATGAATACGGGACGACAACCGGCCGTCCGCGCCGTGTCGGCTGGTTCGACAGCGTTGTAGTGCGGCATGCGAGAAGGGTAAGCGGGCTTACCGGGCTGTCGCTCAATTCGCTGGACGTGCTGAGCGGGTTGGATACGGTAAAGATCTGTACCGCCTATAAGTACCGCGGGGAGCTTCTGGAGACTTATCCGGCGAATTTGAACATGCTGGCAGAGTGCGAGGCGGTCTACGAAGAGCTGCCGGGGTGGCAGGAAGACATTTCGCAGGCCCGTTCACTGGACGATCTTCCGGCCAATGCCAGAAGATATGCGGAGAGAATCTCGGAATTAACCGGAGTTCCGCTCGTTATTTTCTCGGTGGGACGCAATCGGGAGCAGACGAATTTGGTCCGTCCCATTTATAGATAGGGATATTATGAGGGAAAAACTCCGAATGCGCCGGCATTCGGGGTTTTTTAGTATAGGAGTTATAACTTCCGCAAAGTGAAAACCGGTCCGAAGGTTTGATGTGACTGGCGAAATATAAGGCTGGGCATAGATATTCCCGTGGAGAAACCATCGCTTTCTAGGAGGAAAGATGATTTAACTGTATTTTATGTAGGTAGATTCAAGCAAATGGATGGATTTTCAAGGTAGAATAGAGTTGAATTGCTTCAATAGTATGAAATTTGAAAACTAAATGGATTTCATACAGTTAGATTTCTATATTCGGAAGAAATATGGAAACTAACTGGAAAACCTACAGTTAGTTTGCGCCAAAACAGCCGTTTCGCCTAAAGTTGCCCATTTTAACTGTAGTTTATCCAGTTAGTTTGATCATTTTCGCCCATTCGCTTGAATCTACCTGTACAAAATCCAGTTAGACGTGCCGCTCCGCGGTAGCAACGATGCCTGCAGACGGTAAAATAGACGGATTTTCAAGATAGACGTTCAAGTAAAAGGCTCCGCTAGGAGCTTTTTTTACCACATAGGAATCTTTAAGTTCTTTACAGCGTTAATACGATGTAAAAAAGATTTCTATTGGCATAAAAAGCTACCTTAAATACCGGGTTATTCATCTTCGAGAAGGCTCCGTTAGGGGCTTTTTTTATAGTTTCGGGTTATATCCGTTTCCGTTCCGTCAATACTGGAAAGTAGGCACACCGGATGGATAGGAGGAACCAACCATGACCAAATTTATTGTCCATTTAAGCCGTACCCTGTTGATTGCGGCTATCGCTTCGGGATTTACGTTGTACTTTACTTGGACGATTGTTCATACTTATGTCGATAAGCTGATCTCTCACTTCAACATTCCCATAGAAGGCTCGTTCGTGACGTTTTCCGATTTGATCGGCAGTGTCGCGGGAGACTTCGAGTCTATGACACAAGGAGGAGACACCCGTAAGGAAGCTGGCCAGAAGCCGCCGGCAGAGGAAACGGAGGGTTCCGATCTCTCAACTCCGGATTCCCAGGAGTCCTCAACGGACGCCGTGCCCGTATTCGGCCAAAGCGGGAGCGGGCTGGGACAGCAGTCGAACGCCGGCAAAAGCGAAGTCATCATCTCTCCCGATGATTTATCTTCGAAGAAGGATCAATTGAATGAGGAAGACAAGAAAAAGATTTTTGCCTATATGGCGAGCTTGCCCGCTGAGGACTTGCAGACCATATCGGCTATGATGGAAGGGGGAATTACGGAGGAGGAAATGTCGGAAATTAAAAAAATTGTCGAAAAAACATTAAAGCCGGAAGAATATAGTCAACTAATGGAGATATTACAGAAGTATTGACACCCTGCATATAAGAGGAAACGGGCATGATTTCGCTAATTCCGACACGTTCTGATCCAGCAGGTTGAAAAAAAGCAGCGACCTGTGGTACAGTGTAAAAGAACTATTTTCCTTTAACCTGGTACGTAAGGCTATTTGGTTACAAAATGGTTAAAGTTAATTCAGGACTTAAGAGGAGAGAATCATGACAGTTTCCAAGATGAAAAATTGGATCAAGGAGAAATGGGCCAACGTGCAACAGGTCGGCTCGAAGATCCGATTCAAGAGCTTGACTGGCAAGATCGATGCCATCTTGAGCAATAAGAAATCGAATTCCACAGCTGCGCTTGAGCCAGCTTCTCAAACTATAGCGAAATCATATCCGTCTTCTACAGAAAATACTGCGATGCAGCGGCCAGTCGGTCTTATGTCCCGCATACGGGATTATCGGATTCAAATTGCCAAGGGTGTTGGGGCTTTCGGACTATTGGCGGGAATCACCGTCGGGGGCAATTATTACGTTCAAATGAATACGCTGGACGTATATGATGTCTATATGAAAGACGTTCAAGTCGGAACCGTGAGCGATCCTCAGCTAGTCGAGGATCTGAAGCTGGAGAAATACAAGAAACTGGAGCAGAATTCCCAGGATGTTCACATGGTTCTTAATACAAACGACATAACATTACGGCATGAAAGGGCTTTCAAGAAACCCTTTGACAACGAGGAAACTCTCCGCAAGCTGGATGAGCTGTTGGTTCCCGAAGCGGTAGGGGTTCAAGTGAAGGTAGATGGCGATCCGGTGGCGATCGTCAAGGATAAGGATACGGCGGAAGAGGTCCTTCAGCGAATTATGAGCAAGTATACGGGAGAGCAGAAGAAGGAATCCGGTGAAGTCACCGCTCTCTCTGCCGAACCGGAGGACAGCGACTTGGCTCCGGGGCAAAGCGAGCTTCAGGAGGCGTCCTTCCTGCAGAATGTTGATCTGGTTACGATGAAGGTCGAGCCGGAACAAGTGATGAACCCCGACGAAGTGCAGGCAACGTTAGAAACGGGCAATGCCACTCCGACGATGTATACAGTGGTCAAGGGAGATTGTGTCTCCTGTATTGCACACCGATTCAAGATTTCCCAGGATGTTATTTATGAGAATAACCCTTGGATTGTGAACGACCGGATAACGGAAGGCGACGTTCTTAATTTGACGGTTCTGGAGCCGAAGCTTTCGGTCAAGACCGTGGAGAAGCTGGTCGAGCAGCAAGAAGTACAGTATGATACCGAGGTTATTACCGATGATGAGATGAAGCTGGGAGAAGTCGAAACGATTACGCCCGGCGTTAACGGAATGAAGCTAGTCACCTTCAGCATTACGAAAGTCAACGGACAGATGCGGGAGGAAGAGATCATTAACGAAGAGATGATCAGTGAGCCGGTCAAGGCAGTGGTCAAGAAGGGAACCAAGGTTATTCTTGGGGAAGGCACCGGAAATTTTGCTTGGCCTGTTGTTTCTCCGAATGTGTCGAGCGGATTCGGCAAGCGTTGGGGTAAGCTACATAAAGGGATAGACATTACTTCCAGCAAGAAAAATATTCTCGCTGCAGATAACGGAACCGTCGAAGCTGCGGGCTACAAATACGATTACGGCAATTATGTGATTATTGATCATAAGAATGGGTACAAAACATTATACGGCCATATGAGCAAGATTGACGTATCGGCCGGCGATATCGTGGAGAAAGGCGAGAAGATCGGGTATATGGGCAGTACCGGCGACTCTACCGGGGTCCATCTGCATTTCGAAATTATTAATAACGGGACGGTAGAGAACCCGATCAAATATCTTAACCAATAATTACTAGGATCGGAATAGGCAGGCACGGACTAAACGAGTTCGCTGTTCTGCCTATTTTTTGTTAAAATATAAGAAAGTTGCTTACTCCGTTCTTATTTTCATCGAGAACCTGCACGTCCTTGAACGAGGGACGGCGATAGCCGTTTATCCTTGGAATAGGAGATAAAACGAGGAACAGTAGAAGGCTGCACCGGCAGCTTCTTCCGTCCCAAGATTCACCGGATTTCTAAATGTCGATAGAAAGTATGAGGTGAGTATCGTTGTTTGGAAAAATTTTGGTAGTGGATGACGAACAACCGATTGCCGATATACTGAAATTTAATTTGGAGAAGGAAGGCTACGAGGTAATCTGTGCCTATGACGGGGGAACCGCCGTAGAACTGGCTATGACAGAGAACCCGGATTTGATACTGCTCGATCTGATGCTGCCCGTTAAGGATGGCATGGATGTGTGCCGGGAAGTCCGCAACAGGAAGGACACCCCGATCATTATGCTGACAGCCAAGGATACGGAGCTGGATAAAGTGCTGGGGCTGGAGATGGGGGCGGACGATTATGTCACGAAGCCGTTCGGAACCCGGGAGCTTCTGGCCAGAGTCAAGGCTCACCTGCGGCGGCAGGCCAAGAATGAGCCTGAGAAGCAGGGAACGTCCGATCAGGAAGGAATACGCATACACAGACTGCTAATCGATAACGACATGTATGTCGTGTATAAAGACGGTATGCCGCTGGATTTGACCCATCGGGAATTCGAGCTGATTCAATATATGGCGCGGAATACGGGGAAGGTCATGACCCGCGAGCATTTGCTTCAGGCGGTGTGGGGGTATGACTACTATGGGGATGTCCGCACCGTGGATGTCACGATTCGCAGGCTGCGTGAGAAGATAGAAGACGAGCCCAGCCGTCCGGAATATATTACGACGAGAAGAGGATTAGGCTACGTAATGAGGAACCCTAAAGCAGGGGGACTGTAAATGATAGGAATCCGGTTCTTCCGAACGATTCAGATGAAGCTGATCATCATCTATGTACTGCTAATCTTATTCGCCATGCAGTTGATCGGCATCTATTTCATCAAGGCGATGGAAACCTCATTCATGAATAACTTCTCGGAATCTCTGAATTACCAGGCCATGCTGTTGTCCGATCTGGTGAAGCCCGTTCTGCTGGACAACCAGGAGAATGCCGATTCCGGAACGAAGCCGGAAGACGGTAAGACGATTAACGACCGGCTGAACCAAACGGTCAATAACTGGTACAAGGTAAGCAACGTGGAGATTCAGATCATCAACTCCAACGGAACCGTCATCAGCGCATCGGACCAGTATCCCCGTTCCATCATCGGGCAGAAGAATACCCAGCAGGTCGTCAGCCGCGCCCTGCAGAATATTAAGGACAAAGATAATGAGCGGATCCTGACGGATGTGGACGGGAAACGGAAGAAAGTGATCGCCATGCCCGTCAGCGAGGAAAACAAGGTCATCGGAGCGGTCTATATTGTCTCTTCCATGGAAGATATCTTCGACACGATCAACCGGATCAAGCAGATTTTCATGTCCGGTATTTTAATTGCGCTCGCCATGACGATTCTTCTCGGAATTATTCTGGCCCACACGATTACGAGCCCGATTAAAGAAATCACCCGGCAGGTGTCGTCCGTTGCCCGGGGGAACTTCGACCACCAGGTCAAAATATGGAGCCACGACGAGATCGGCCAGTTGAGCCGTGCCTTCAACGATATGACGAATCGTCTGAAGGAAGCGCTGTCCGTGAATGAAGAAGAGAAGGAGAAGCTGGCCTCCGTCTTGACGAGCATGAGTGACGGAGTCGTGGCTACAGACGAGCAGGACCGGGTGATCGTCATCAATCGCCGGGCGAGAGAAATGCTTCAGCTGAACAACCAGCCGGCGGACGGCAAGGATTTATACGAACTGCTGGGACTTCCCAAGCAGCTGGCACTTCCCGGCGCGCGTGGCGAGGAGGTTACCCATCTGATCGAGATTCACCCTCAGGAGTCGGAAGAGAGCCGTAAGGTAAGAGCAACCTTCACTTCGGTTCACAGCCGGGAGAAGGGGACGACCGGAACGATTGTCGTGCTCCATGACGTGACGGAGCAGGAGGAGCTGGAGCAGTCCCGCCGGGAGTTCGTCGCCAACGTATCTCATGAGTTAAGGACGCCGCTGACCACGCTCAAGAGCTACCTGGAGGCTTTGGATGACGGGGCTATAGACGAACCGCAGTTGGCCAGGAAATTCGTAGGGGTGACCCGTAATGAAGCAGAGCGGATGATCCGGCTCGTTACGGATCTGCTTCACCTGTCCAGGCTCGATTCCAACCAGGCGATGCTCAAGAAGGAGCAGGTCCATGTGACGGAAATGCTGGATGAAGTGGCTGACCGGTTCTCGTTCCAGCTGCGGCAGCGCAGTATCGCCATCCAGATTATTATCGGTGATAATACGTCACCGATCTGGCTGGATCGGGACAAGATCGATCAGGTACTGGATAACCTCGTCTCCAACGCGATTAAATATACGGGAGACGGCGGCCAAATTCGGATTATGGCCGAACGGCTGCCGAATGATATGCTCGAAATTAAAATTCAGGATACGGGAATAGGCATTCCGAAGAAGGATTTGTCGCGGATCTTCGAGCGTTTCTACCGGGTAGATAAAGCAAGATCGCGTAATATGGGAGGGACAGGCCTGGGGCTGTCCATTGCCCGGGAAATTATTAAAGCCCATGGCGGTGCGATTGCGATAGATTCGGAATTTAATGTAGGAACGACGGTGTCTTTCACTCTTCCCTATATGGAGGAAGGAAGCGGGACTAATCATGATGGAAAAAGCTAAAACCGTTGCGCTGGTTGTTCTTGTCGCCGCTAGCCTGGTCCAAAGCTATTTGCTGGCCTACAGCTCACCGAATTACGAACCGATCAATCAGATGGAATATGTCGATTCGGGGCTGGATGGCCCGCCGGCCGCTTTGGCCGATCTCATTCTTCCCGAACAGATGATCATCCATTTCGGAAACAAGCAGCATACGGTACTTCCATACGGACATCAATTTTATAATATGGTGTACTCGGATTTGCTGAAACAGCGTTCTTTCGAAAACTTGCGCCGCACGAATCTTCCGGCTTCCTATCTGGACTGGGATTTGATTCGGGACACAAGGCCGGGTATCGAAATCCGCTTCAAGGAAGCCGTGCCGGTCGGGACTTTGAAGAGCATTATGAAAATCAAGGAAGATTTTACGGTGGAGGATGTAGGGATATCCAAAATCTGGATATATGAATCTAAGGAAGAAGTAAAGACGTACTTTCTGAGTGATTCCCCCGAAATCGTCTACGAGGCGGTTCAATCGGACTTAACGGTCAAAGAGCTGGAAAATAAAATAGGCCTCGGGGCTCATCTTCCCGCTTACTATCCGGACAGCAGACATGACTATTATCTTCCGGCAGTCGATTTGCAGATGGTTCAATATAAGGTGCCCTTCAATATTTTCACAGAGGATCAGCTTAAACGCAGTCTGTTTCCCGACCCGGGAATGGCCCGCTTCCTCTTCGAGCGGGATGGGGCGCAGATTTATACAGACGGCAAGAGAGGGCTTCAGGTCCGCAATGGGGATCATTGGTTTAGTTATTCGGACCCGGTCTCGGTACCGGTAGAAAGCAGAGCGGAAACGAAAGAAAATTTGACGAACGCGGTGAAGTTCATTAACCGTCACGGGGGATGGAACAGCGACTATTTATTCAGCCGGGTAAGTCCGAATTATGCCTTCGGGCCGCAAACGTTCGAATTCAGACAGTATGTCGGGGGTTATCCGGTGATGAATACGGAGCAGAGCAGCTTCGGGTACATCAAGATCGTCATGCAAAAAGGGGTTATATCCAACTACGAACGGTCAATGATCAACATGGATATCGGATTGGCGGAGAAGAGCGCGTACCGTCTGCCTGGCGGAGATGCGTTGGCCACAATGCTGGAACAGAGCGGTCTAAATCCGGTGGCGGTCTACCCGGCGTACCAGGCCACTCTCGGAGATGAGAAGATCCATCTGGTCCCCCAGTGGGCCGTAGAGCTGCAGGACGGCACTTACCGGTTCCTCAAGGAGCCGATGAGCGAGGAACTGGCCGGGAGCTAGAGAAATGAACCGGTGAAATGCCCGGAGAAGCATTTTCAAGGGTTATGAAGTATGGGGAAAGCTCTCTGAAAGGTTGCTCAAGAGAAGGGTCCGCGCAGAGATTTGGCTATTGCAAGCTTTAGGTTAAGTCAAGGGGAGGGACACTTCGGTTGGGCAGCCAAGGAATGCCCTGTGCGGCAGGAATGGACATAAGAACAGCAATCGATGGTAACAACGGTAATCAAACAGAAGGACTTGACGAGGACCGGGCACGGCCGGACGAGGCGGACTAAATTAGGCGTTGGACAAGGAGCGTGAGGCCATGGATTGGGGAAGGGCGAAAACGATTCTGATTCTATCTTTTCTCTTTCTGAACATTATGCTCGGATATCAACTGTGGACGACCCGCTGGGGTCAGACGGGCACCGAATCCGACACGGCTTTCATTATTGAGGAGACGAGCAAGCTTCTTGCCAGCAAAAATATTCAATTGAAGGTAGAGGAGGTCCCCAAGGATGCTCCCAAGCTGAAGAGCTTTACCGTCCAATTCGACGAAGCTTCCCGCAATGCCGAGAAGATTCCGCTAGACAGCCCGCTTAAATGGTCCAGTCCGTTCAGCAAGAACCTGGCCAGGGAATTAACCAGCCGATCGTCCGTAAGGTATGCCGATCAGTATGCTTTCGATCCGGTGCGCAGCGGCAACGGAGTGTATGTCTTTAATCAACTGGTGGATAAAATACCGTTGTTTGACGTGACTTTGCAATTATATGAGGAGAACGGGCAAATTACAGGTTACAAACAAGCCTATGTTGAAGTACAATCAGGAGGAGAGCAGCAAGAACAGAAGGTGATCTCGGCTTATACGGCGATTCGCAGCCTGGCGGAGAACTATCTTCCGGAAGGAACCGTTATTGTCGATGTGAAGCTGGGGTATCACGGGCCGAACTTCGATTCGGAGACCCAGTATATGCTGCCCTTCTGGAGGATTACTCCGGAGGAGGGCAACCCTTACTACGTTCAAGCATATAACGGGGAAGTAGAGGAAAGTCGGGATACTAAGAAAAGTCCCTAATGAAGCTATTTTCGAAGGATAAACCGGTATTAAAGGAAGCTTTGCATTCCAGATTTACATTGATATTTCGGGATTTTAGACGGGGTTGAATTTTACGAAAATTTGCGAGTAACAGCCCTGAAGTATAAGCTTGGCTAACTGCTAGGCTTATACATATATGATATATGCAACAGAACTGACGAAAGAATGAGCTTCACGTCGGATAACGGCAAGGAATAGGAGTTTTGACATGGGATTGCGTTTTAGTGTATTGGCAAGCGGTTCGACAGGGAATTCGATGGTCGTGACGAACGGGGAAACCAAGCTGCTGGTGGATGCGGGACTAAGTGCCAAGAAAGTTGAGCAGCTGCTGGAAGAACGGAACGTGTCGGGCGAAGAGCTGGATGCGATTCTTGTCACACATGAGCACTCCGATCATATCAAAGGGCTGGGAGCACTGGCCCGGAAATATGATTTGCCCATATATGCGAATGAGAAAACATGGGAGGCTCTGAACAAGCAGATTGGGGAAATCGCTGAAGCCAATGTGAAGGTTATGGATACCGGAAGCATGATCGAGTTCGATTCCATTCAAGTGGAGTCCTACGCGATTTCCCATGACGCGGCGGAGCCGGTGGGCTACTGCTTCTATGAAGGAGACAAGAAGCTTAGTCTCGCCACCGATCTGGGATATATGAGCAGCAAGGTCAAGGAGCAGGTGCTGGATTCCGACGTGCTCATTCTGGAATCGAATCATGATGTCGAAATGCTGCGAATGGGCAAATACCCCTGGAATATCAAGAGGCGGATCTTAAGCGATATAGGCCACCTGTCGAATGAAGCCGCGGGCGATGCGCTCAGCGAGATTCTTGGGGGCAAGACGAAGAGGGTGTACCTGGCGCATCTGAGCCAGAATCATAATCTGATGGATCTGGCGCGAATGACGGTGGAGAATATTTTGGAACAGAATGACATAACCCTAAACGATGGGCGGCTTACTCTAAAGGATACTTACTTTGATCGTCCAACGGAATGGGATAGTCTGGATGAGGAATAACCGGGTCCAGCTTCCGGGCCATCGTTTCGATTTCTTCACGGGTGATCACTTTCTTATCAATCAGCAGCTCGATAATGGCGCTCAGCACAAGAGTTTGCCGATAGTGATCTTCCTTAAGGTCGGCGAGCTTGCCGATCAAATCGATTTCTTTAAAATGCAGATTCATAACCGGTACCACCTTTCTAGCAATCTATGATTTTGCTGCGGCTACTATTATTGTAGGCTTCAAAGTGCCGAAACATTCCACCCCAGTATAAAAATGATTCGGAAATCAAGCGGGAAAGAGGGGAAACGATGAGCTTGTTCAATGACGAATTCTATTCCACCAAGGTGTCAAGGTGGGCAAGGAAAGGCCCCGAACGCCGCCGTTGGTGGCACAACAGGACTGCCCTGCTGCTGGTTCTGTCCGCCATAGCGGGTTCACTCGTTACCTTCTTCCTGATGTCAATTATTTCACATGGGGAGGGGACCCCTGCGACCGCTTCGGTTCCTCTTGAGGTTATTGATGTCAGCCGGGTCAAGGCCGTAGATAAAGTCAGTCCGACCGTCGTCAGCATCATCAGCTCGATCAAGGATAAGGACGGAGGCAAGGTACGCGGGATTGGAATGGGTTCGGGAGTCATTTTCCGGAAGGATGGCGACCGGGCGCTAGTCGTAACGAATAATCATGTGCTGGAGGAAGCGACCTCGTTCGAGGTGGTGCTGCCTACCGGGGAGCATAAGCAGGCCACAGTGGTTGGTGCGGATTATTTGGCCGATCTGGCCGTCCTGGAGATCGACGCCAGTGGAATCAAGACAGTGGCGGAATTCGGGAATTCGGATAAATTGAAGTCGGGCCAAACGGCCATCGCCATCGGGAATCCCCTCGGCGGGCTGTCTCAGACAGTCACCGCAGGAATTATCAGTTGGCCGAAGAGGACGATCCCGGTCTATCCCGGGCATGATGGCGAGTATGAATGGGAGCTGGACATGATTCAGACGGATGCGGCTATTAATCAAGGGAACAGCGGCGGAGCTCTGGTTGATCTGGACGGGAAAGTGATCGGGATTAACAGCTTGAAGGTGGCGGATACCGGAGTGGAAGGACTCGGATTCGCGATTCCGATCAATGAGGTGAAGGCGGTGCTGGATGAACTGATCGAGCATGGCAAGGTGCTTCGTCCGTTCATAGGGGTATCTACGGTCAATCTGACTTCCTTCAAGAGCGGGCTGGAATTGCTGAAGCTGCCCGACGATGTGAAGACCGGCGCGATAATCCTGGAGGTTTACGGGCCAGCCGCGGAGGCAGGTTTGTCAACAAATGACGTTATAGTCCAATTGGATAACCAGCCTGTCCATGGTACTCTGTCTCTGCGCAAATATTTGTACCAGAACAAGAAAATTGGCGAGAAAATAACGATTACGTACTATCGGGACGGAAAGAAAGAGACCGTTACGCTAACGCTCGCAGAGAATGACGAGTCGTGACGAACTTGAGAGAATATAGGTGAGAACATAGCTATGTATGTCGTTTGTAAGGAGCATCTGGAAATCGCAATCGATCGATTCGTCGACGAATATGAAGAGGCGCCGGACCTATACGCGCTATCGGAAGTCAGCTTCAAAGAATGGGACCCTCCACATCTGTGCGAGGAGAAGGGCTGCAAGCACGAGGCTCTTTTCTTGGTGATTTAGAAGTTCGGACGACCAACCATGTAGTTTCGGCGCTGCATGCATGGAGGTTCGCCGGACGACAAATTTTGCAGTACAGAGAGAGGCTGAATCCGGTGTTCTATTTGCACTCCCTTTAACAACTGAGATGAAAATGTTTGAATGGCCGCCGGGTTAGTCCTGGCGGTTTTGCTTACCACATTAGAAAGTGTTCATTAAAGCATTAAAATGGAACAACTTTCTAATTGGCATAAAAAGCTACCTTTAAAACCGGGTTATTCGTCTTCGAAGAGGCTCCGTTAGGAGCTTTTTTTATCCTCCGGACTGGAGTTTATTCCTGCGGAAGTTTCTGATAATACTAAATATTACTTGGTATTACTTTGGGAGGCTTGTTCAAGGGCCTATTCACAGCTCAATCATACATAAAGAATAACGAGGAAGGGGCGCAAGCCTTATGCAAATTCAAATTATTGCCGTCGGTAAACTGAAGGAAAAGTATTTAACCCAAGGCATTGCGGAGTACTCCAAAAGGCTGGGGCCCTATGCCAAGCTGCAGATCACAGAATTGCCGGACGAGAAAGCACCGGAGTCGATGAGCGCAGCCGAGGAGGAGCAGGTCAAGGCGAAGGAGGGGGAGCGCATCCTGGCGCAAATCAAGCCGGATGCACATGTCATCGCCCTGGCCATTGAAGGGCAAATGTGGACATCCGAGGAGCTGTCCCGGCAGCTCGACCAATTGGCCACCTACGGCCGCAGCCAGGTCACCTTCATTATCGGCGGATCCAACGGCCTCTCCGATGCCGTCCTCAAGCGCGCCAATCAGCACCTCTCCTTCGGCCGCCTAACCTACCCTCACCAGCTCATGCGCCTCATCCTGGTGGAGCAAATCTACCGCGCATTTAAGATTATGCGGGGGGAACCGTATCATCGCTAAAGGTAAAATATTAAGGGACTTCATCAAGTCCCTCAGGCTTTCGGTATGGGTGCTGTTCAGATTGTCCAGCACATAAGGTTCAAGCGGGGAAATAAAGTCACATTCTTGGATCGCCGCTAGGCGGGTAAGGAGTATCGAGGAATCCTTCTGTAATGTTTCGATAGTAAAGTCGAATAGAAGGTTGATTTGGGTAATCTGCCGACCGACTCGCTTGGGAGCATCCTTGGTTATGCGGATACTTTCAACCATCAATCGCAGTAACGCCTTTTGTTCATCCGCATCTGCTTTTAGTAGTGCGTCCTTGATCAGACTCAGCAAATTATGCAAAGAGTCAGGGTCAACCGGCTTTTTGTTTTGCCCATCCAGTTCAGCTTCAATAGCTTCCAACCGCTTTTGAAGCTGTTCCAGCTTGGCATGCGTTTCCTTCAGGTCATCTTTGAAAATAACAGCCAAATCAGGATCACTTAATATGTTGTCCTTTATTTTTTGCAGTTTCCGGCTGTTACTGCTCAATTCAGTAAGAAGTGCTTTTTTCTCTTCCATTATCGGGGCCTCTGCATTTGAACGCAGAGCATTGATTTTATCGACGAGTTGCCGCACAATGTCTGGCCGCGATGCTACTTTTATAAGTTTCTGAAGCACTTGCTCCTCCGCAACATCAGCCCGCATCATATTCGAGCGGCAGACAGCCTTGCCCTTGTTGTGGAACTGTCCGCAGACATAGTATCGATACGATTTGCCACCGGCTCCCTTAGACCGGGCCGGAACCATTCCATGTCCACAGACAGGGCATTTCAGCAGGCCGCTTAGAATATACGGCTGATGGGAGCGGGACGGCTTGTAAGATCGATGACCGAGCTTCTGATGAACGCTTTCCCATAGCTCGGGTGCAATTATCGGCTCATGTGTCCCATCAACAATCAAGTAGTCGGGATTTTTCCCTTTGCGACGTTTCTCCGACCAGTTTTCAAGTTGTTTATACCGTATCTTTCCGATGTAGACGGGATTGTTAAGGATCGTTTTGATACCGCAGACATTAAATGGTTTATCTTTTTTTGAACGGAAGCCCGCTTCGTTTAGGCGGCGGGTAATGGCCTTAAATCCAAGTCCCTGATTGGCATAATCAAAGATTTTTCGGACGATAACGGCCTCATTCTCATTGATAACAAGTTCTTTGTCAATGTTATCGTACCCCAGCACCCTACCTCCATTGAATTTTCCCTCTTTTGCTCGTTGCTCCATCCCCAGCTTCACTCGTTCAACAATGTTATTGCGTTCAAGCTCAGCGAATGAACAGATCATCTGGAATGCCGTTCTGCCGAAAGCTGTTGTTGTATCAAACTTTTCATTAAGACTAATGAGATTGACGTTGTTTCTTTCAAGTGTTTCACTGATTTCCAAAGCATCTTTTAATTTGCGGGCAAGCCGGTCGATTTTGTAAATGATGACGACCCCAAACTTGTGCTGGTTGGCATCTCTCAGGAGGCGTTTCATCTGAGGACGGCCTGCAATGCTTTTTCCGCTTGCACCTTCATCTACATACTCATCGACAATTTCGAAGCCGTTTTGATCCGCATACCTCCTGATTTCGGCGATCTGGGCGGCGATACTATAACCCTCCTTGGCTTGTTCTTCCGTACTCACACGGGCATACAGAGCGGCTTTTATTCGAGCCATTTTTAATCTTCTCCTTTCTTCTCAAATTTTTTTATCAGGGAATTCTGATGATCATTCCAAACTGAACGCGGAAAAACAGGAAATTGGAAGGGACAAGCTACAATATCGAGTTGTTCGTCTTAAACCGATACACTTAAACTACACAGAAGCACTTTCGGCATACATCGAAGATAACAAGAGGTTCAGTATACGCAACGATTATCTTGCGGAAATCAGCTTGTGATTGGGCCGCGAGCGAAGCGAGCGGCCCCTCTTCACGTTGCAAGCAGGTCAGTCTCTTTACTTGCTTAATCGAGTTGTGGTAATGAGCCGCAGTAGGTCGTCAAGGCCGAGCGGAGCGAGCTTGTGAAAGCCTTGACGAGCGATTCCATCCGCCGACACTGGATTATGCTCTTAGCGATAGCTAAGGGCTGGCTCACGCCGAGTGCGGAGTGCAGAGGCGGAGCCTTTGCGTTTCCCCGGATGGGGACGGAAGGGGCGATCTTTTTGTTTTGAGTATTGCTACTCTATCCCGACACTTCACTGTGTAGTAATGGGCGGCGGGCGGCGAGTGCAAACGAGCCGCCCAACTTCCAATTACAGGCATGTCGATTGGTTTTCTTGTAGAAATCAATCGGCGTATTCATCAAATTGAAGCTCAGAACCGGCCCTAATGCTTGTAAAACATCTTGAGGTAAAGCGACCATATATGCGTCATCCTCAACGGATACAGCTACTTTGTACGCATAGAAGGGCAATGCAACCGCAGGCAGATGAATCCATCGGCGTCGGCAAGCAAAGCTGCAAAGCTCGGTGTCAATTGATGTAACTCGCATCATCCACTCTTCGGCACTCAGTACAAAGCCGGATGGAAACTGCAAGCCTTTCTCGCTTGTTACGAGGCTAATACGGGCGTTCTCACTAGCCGATAGACCCTTTATGCCTCTCGGCACTCTAAGTTCGTCTACAGCGGATTTTACGCTCCTTAACGCCATTTCGAACATTCGCGGTATTCCGCCAATCAACTTCAGCAGAGTACGGTATGGCATCCGCAAAACATCCGCGTTGATTAGTAGTAGCCTTCCGGCCCGGTCGATCATCATTTTGTAATGGTCAGCGGCAGAGTCACATCCATTGAAGAATTGAACTCGCCAACCGCCGCACAGCTTTTCTATAGTCCGCCGGAAGAAGCCTGCTTTACTTCGTCCGCCAACTGCATTATTGTCTGCTAATGCTATAATCTCGAAGTGTTCATTTGTCAATTCGGAGATGCATTCAATCTTCCTCATACTTCCTGTGGATTCATCGTGAAGTGAGGCTTCAATAGTACCAACGACGACGATAATTTGCGGATGAAGCCCGACAACGCTATCCGTATCTGTTTGTTGCACCGCCGCCGGTAAAAACTGCTGTTCGCCATTTTTGTTCATGTAGATCGTCCTCCAATGTGTGATTTGATGATGCTTAATGAAATGGATGAAGCCCATCGATAAACCGGGCGAGAATCGCTTTTTGTAGTTGGAGGCGACAATACCTCTGCATCACGTCAGCCTGTATCTCCGCCGCCGCTTGAATCAAAATGCGAGCCTCATGGTCATCATGCTCGCCGCGATATACATCAACCAGCAGTTTATCAACCAGCCGTCGGCACGATTCAATGCGATGATGCAGGTCATCGGCGGCGACAACTAAACGCTCGTACTCTTCCAACCATTGCTTACGCATATCTGTTGTCTCCTTATCATTGTGAAATGAAAACAGCGGCCCGCCGATAAGAGCGAACCGCTGTTGATAATGCAGATGATGAAAAATGACGATGAATTGTTTCGTTACAGAAGGCCGCGTTCCTTAAGACTTGTATAATCTGAACCGCTGACAATGACGTGATCCAGAAGTTCGATACCGATGATTTCACCAGCTTCAGCAAGTCGTTTGGTTAGCTGAATATCTTCTGGGCTAGGAAGCGTACATATTTGAGAAGGGTGATTATGCGAAACGATGATGGAACATGCAGAACGGCGAATGGCCGCTTTATAGACCTCTCTAGGATGGACAATTGCACTATTCAAGCTCCCAATGCTGATCGTCTCTTTTCCAAGAATGTGATTCTTAGTCGAAAGAAAGATCACGATGAAGTGTTCTTTCTGCTCATAACCGATTTCCCAACGGAGGTACTCGAAAACATCCCGAGGACTGCGAATGATTGTCGGCTCTGTTTTCGGTACATTCATCATCTTAGCAAGTTGGATGGCGGCAACGATCTGCTTCGCTTTCACTTTACCGATACCACGAATGCTCAACAATTCTTGCTCGGTTACGTCCAGTAGTTGTTGCGGAGAATTAAAATGAGAAACGATTTTTTCTACCAGATAGCTGTTGGCGGATTCACGAAGCGTCTCAGCAAGAAGAGATTTGAATGTATGGTTAATGTTCATGTGTTTAACCTCCATAAAATGCAAAAGGAGAAGCCGCGGCGGCCTCTCCCATTGCGTGATGTAATTAAATCCGCTAAGATTAGTACAGGTCATTTTTCTTTGTCGCTCCGTTATAGACGGGCGGCTTTTTCTTTGCCCTCGATCTCTTCGATCTCCAGTTCAATAAGCACCAGTTTCGTCAGCACGCGGGCGTATTGAAATCCTTCCTCGGTATGCATCGGGGCATCTTTGTCCAGCGTGCGTTTCACCGACATCCAGAATTGTTTTTGCTTCTGAAGTGTTTGCAGACGATCCATGCGTATCACCTCCTTCGCAAGTAATAAAAAATCCGTCCATCGTTGCCCATCAAAGCAACATTAGACGGATACTTCGTGCTTCACGCAGTATGTGATCAAGACTTCAACTTGCCCGTTCTTCAGGGCAACGACAGCGTATTTGTTACTGTCGATCTGCACGCTGTATACAAAGCCCTTCAGTTCACAGTAGCCGAGATATTCCTTCTGGCTGTTGCGTTTGAACGCCTGAAAATTCATCTTCGTTTCACCTCCTTGCCTTAGTCTGGAACCGACGGTCATTTTGCACCTGCATGTTTCCGGTGAGACTGGAGTTGACGGCTGAAATACTTTTCAAAATACCGCCGCATGTAATAAGCCGCGGTCTCATCATCCAGTTCCCAACAGCGTCTGAACCATGCGTACAGCAAAGTGCCCGCGATTCGCACACTGCCGTTGGCGACCAGCCGCTTTAATAACGTCTGCAATTCATCCGGCAAACCCCTGCGTACAACCATTTGCGTTCACCTCCCTTCCATGTTCCGGCATTCTCACTACCGGTGATTTTTACTGTCAAATGCCCACGACAAATAACCCGCTTTGATGCAAGCAGGCAAATCAACGATATTGAGTTAAATGTCAGGCTGTTAGGACTGCAACCGCACGGCAATCCGCAACTGACGGCTCAAATACCATCCGTCATGCTGTAAATCCCGGGCGATCTTGCCGTAGTCCAGATATGGGATCACCGACGGCGGCACATGGCCGAACAATCCTTCTTCCACCATCTGCTCCGCAACGTCGGCCAAATCATCTATGTCGTAGTAAACGATGAACTCCCCGGCCTGCAAGGCCTGAATCACCTCGTCACGATTGCCTAGAAATTCACACAGTGCCGCAACCAGCCTGTCGTCGTAACGGTTCAATATCTCCATGTCATCATTTATGGCAAACACATCCTCGTATTCGCCAATGGCAAAGGGAGATTCATAATCATGAATTGCGTATTCTTCATCTTTGCCAAGCACATCCCGGATGCATTGCTTCAGTTCATGCCGTTCCATTGGCAACGTGACCCAACGGCCAACCAGTTTCCCTTCGTTGTATTTCGCCAGATTGGCGATATACACGTTGATCAACATTCTGCATCTTCCTTTCTTATTGTTTTTTCAACATAAAGACATCAATTTCAGTTAGTGTTCAGCGGCGGGGCAAAAGCTTGTCGTACTTCACATAGCACTCACTGCATACCACTCTGGATTCGGGCACGGAATAAACAAATGCATCAACAAAGATGTCCTCTCCCTCCTGCACATCCAAAACCTTTCCGCAGTCATCACAATTCACTTTGCCGCTGTCGTATGATTGGGCATTGATTGGATTTCGCTGATCGCCGTCGTTAAGGCTCAATCCCAAGACGGCAATTCTGCTCAACGATAATCGCTTCCGAAGCATGGTAGCACCTCCTTTCTTTGTGATTTGGCAAGCCTCTCACCTTGCCGCTGTGTCCTCGCTGTCAAAACGGTTTTTATCGCCTGAAAAACAAAAAAGGACTGCTATCTGCCAAATGAGCAGACAACAGTCCTATGCAACCGGGTGGGGCATGAAACGGAAGGCCCCCCGCCTTCAATTATGCATGGGGGTGCCGCCGGAAAATGTATATCATTTTTCTTCTATATAGGGCCGATTAATGCTGTGCATACGATATTTTCAACGAGTCTTCCGATCAATGGTGTTTAGAAATTCACGGGCCAACGTCAGAACAAAGTCCACTTCTTCAATTTGACGCTCACTCAGTAAAGTGATCAAGTCTTCGATTTTGTTTTGTATTTCGCCATTCCCGGAATGTTCCGTTATTTCATCTATATCCTCAAACAGTTGAGCGGGCCTTACGCCCAAAGCATTGATAATCTTGCCCAACGATTCCAGCGATATATTGCGGGTTCCACGTTCAACATCACTTATATAGCTGAAGCTAAGTCCAGATTGCTCCGCCAGACGTTCCTGCGTCATGCCTCTTAACTTTCGAATCTTGCGGATTTGTTCACCTACCATTTGCTTGAAATCCATTATGTATCACCTCTACTTCAGCTTAGTAGAGTGTGATTGTGACTTTTATCCTAACATAGTGATGGTAATACTACACTTAAAAGTGAAGTTTGTAGTATAATTGCCTTGGATACATCTGCCAAGATTCTACAATTTCTATCAAGGGGGGACATTTATCAGCAACCGAAATGAGAGATGAATGTGAACCATATTCAAAGGGACAAGGAGAAAAGATGGCCATGATGCCCATCCTACGCTACTATCCTATCCTTCAGTCCATTGATAATGTAGCTCTGTTTTTTCAGTAGATTCATAGCTTACGGAGGAATGAAAATGGTACATAAGAAAATCGCATCTGCACTAATAGCAATCCTCATGATATTCACCCTGACCGGAACGATGTTTGCGGCTCCTGTTGAATACGGCGAAGAGCTTCAGAACATGCCGCAGAATACGCCGACAGTATCGTTTACCGATTTGCCGAACACCCATTGGGCGTATAAATATATCGCAGAAATGGTGAACAAGAAAGTGCTTGAAGGTTATCCGGATCATAAGTTTCGTCCGGATAACACAATATCCCGTGCTGAATTTGCAACCATCATCGTCAAAGCGGCTGGCCTGCAAGCGAAAAAAGTCAACTATTCGTCGTTCAGCGACGTAAAGGTAACGGACTGGTATTCGCCTTGGATTGAGACCGCCAAAGACTACCTTACCGGTTACAGGGCGGCAAACGGTGAGTACATTTACAATCCGACAGCACCGGCGTTGAGGGAAGATATTACCGTCGCCATCGTCAAACTGAAGGGGTACGATGTTGCACGTCTGGCCAATCGCTCCATCATCGAAGCAATGTTCAAGGATTACGAGGGCATTTCGGAAAGTGCGAAGGACTACGTTGCCATCGCTGTTGAGAACGGTCTTGTTTCTGGGTATCCCGATGAAACGTTCCGTCCGCAAAACAGCATCACCCGGGCCGAAGCCGCCGCGTTGCTGTGGCGGGCATTCATGTATGGCAACGACAACAAAGGCGTAGGAGGGGGCGACCAATCGACGATAACCCCAACAATACCTACACCGCCCGTAACTCAACCGGGACAAACAGCACCAAGCAAGCCGCAACAACCGTCGCAGGCGGCGAAATTCAGCGTGGATACACTTGTTGGCGGGATGGGGGCCGGTATTGTAGATGGGCCGGTCGGACAGGCAAAAATATCGTCAGTGAAGAGCATGACTCTTGATGGAGACGGAAACATTTTCTTTCTTGACAGTGCAGACAATAAAAATAAAGTCCGCAAATTTAATAAATCAAATGGTACAGTCGAAACCATCACAATAGACCGCTCATTCGACTGGGATTATAGAAAAGACGGTAAAGCAGTCCACTACGACTACACGAAATTAATCCCGAAAAAATTGGTATACAATCAAGCAAGCAATAAAGTCTATTTATTAGGGATGAACGATGCCAGTGAACTAATATACGAAATCTACCCAACAGTACAAATGGCAGTATATAATCTGAATTCATATCGCTCGATATACAAATCCTATAACTTTTTTCAATTCTTAAATGACAAAACACTTGTATATGCAGAGACGGAAAGTGATCGTGGTGAATCTTTTGTTTATCAAGGGGAGACAGGTTCGGAAGTTACTCGGATTGCCGCGAGCAACGATCATACTGGAGTGAAGTTTTGGACTAATTTCTATGCGTCTTATTGGGATGAAGATAATAAATATGGCAAAGGTGACGCGGTTCTAACAGATTCAGACTTTTATGTTTTTGACACTGGCAATAAGACTCTCAGTAAGATTCATCTATTCCCTCGAAAAGTAGAGTCAGTCATCAAATTTGACAATATGAGCTTTGATAGTCTTACAGCTTATGAAGGGAAGTTTTATTTATCCAGCGGTACGACAATTTATGAGTTAACCACAGATGGTAAGCTGAACATCTTCATCAACGGCAATGACCTGACCTACAACGACGGCAATCCGATCAAAAAAATCAGTCAATTGAGTTTTGACAGCAACGGTAACGTCATTATTTATGATGACGACAATAAAGCGATTCGTCGCATCAATTTGTAGTTTTCTAATCAATCTGTGGGAGCCGCTGTGCTCCCTCTATTTACATTAAGACTTCACTCCAAACATACGAAAGAAGGTACATTCAATGGCAACCTTGGCATTGCTGTTAAAAATCATCGGTGCTGTTTCGGAAGTTTCCGGCATTGTACATATCATTGCTTCGATTAGAAAGAAGAAGAGAACACAAATCGGAATCGGATTCATCATTTTGGTTGTTGGCGTAATTTTGCTTGTGATTGCGACTAACATCGAAGACAAGATGAGAGCCGGATACTACTAAGCATTGAAAGGAAGGTAACCAGTGAGGCTGTTTATAAAGATCATGTTGTCCTTGCTAGCGTGTTGTATTGCCGTCGTAATGATCATCAAGCTCATACCGAAGGAACGGTTATTGTTATCCGCAGTAAACGAACGAGACATGAACATGGTGGACTGGATGTTGAAACTCGGGGCCGATCCGAATGCACATACCGATTCTGCGTACACACCATTGAATCTTGCTGTCAGAAACGGCGACATAAACATGATAAGAAAACTTCTGGCCCATGGTGCCAGTCCGAATGAGCAAGCGAACTACGGAAGCGGGGAGAAGATACTCGTTGGCAATTTATCTGTCGCCATAAATTACGTTGATGATCCGGTACCGGTCATTCAATTATTGATTGAAGCGGGCATAAATGTTGCCGATGATCCATATGCACTGAAAGATGCAATCGAGAGGGGACAAATAAAAGCAGTGGAGTTATTGATTCGGCACGGGGCCGATATCAACGGCGGTCTTCAGTTCGCGATCATGTATGACAAACTCGACATTGTCAGATTGATGCTGGAGAGCGGTGCAGACCCAAACCAAGGAGTTATGCTGGCCAAAATGACGTATAACCAAGAGGCATTGCTCATGCTTGAAGAAGCCGGAGCAACCGTAACCTCTCCGCAGCGGGAACTATACAACCGTTAACGGTGCCAAGATTCGGCTTCATTAACGAGAAAAGTTACCTCGAAGATTACGGCAAAGGAGTTAGACATGAACTGCACAAATTGCGGACATACACTACAGGACAATCAAAATTTTTGCGGGCAATGCGGGCAACGAATAGATGCCGGTAATAGTACCAGTTATCATCGACCGCAGAACATCACTGAGACCCAAACGAGTGGTGTTTCCGAAGAAGAGCTTTCTTGGTTCATTGGCAAAAACGCCGATGTATACTTACAGAAATGGAGACGCAATAGCCGTTGGAACTGGCCTGCCTTTCTTTTCGATGCTTACTGGCTGATGTACCGGAAGATGTACCTTTACTGTGTCTTGTATCTCCTGATTTGGTTTGTTTGGAGCAACGTGATTGTTGCCTCTGTTTTCAGCGAATGGAACCCGATCGAGAGCCCCGGCCTTCTCCCATTGGTGCTGGTTATCTGTTGCATCCCTAAACCGGTGCTGGGCATTTTTGCAAACAAGTTATATCTGCATCAAGCAAAAAGGAAAATAACCGCCATTGTCCAAGACCAGAATAAGCGTGAGTCACGGGAAGCAGATATCGCAGCGTCAGGTGGAACGAATTTGGTATTGCCTATTGCCGTATTAACGATACCTTATTTACTGGCATTGCTTGCAGGTTTGTTTTTCTTTTTCAAATACTATCTGACGTTTAATGACGCTCTTGAGAAGGCAACGGTAACGACCAAGACGGCGGTGACAAATGAAAGCAAAGCACCAGCGGCTCAGACAACCGCTCCTGCAAAGTGGGAGAGCACGGACAGGATTAATATTCTGTTATTGGGCGGCGATTCCCGGAAGAAAGACGAGATTCATTCTGCGGACAGCTTGATGATCGTTTCTATCGACCCTGCAACGAAAAAAATGAAATTGCTCTCCATTCTCCGTGATACATATGTAAATATTCCGGGTTTTGGTGAGGAGCGTATCAGCAGGGCAATTACAATGGGTGGTTCCAGTTTGGCAATGAAATCAGCAGAAGAATTGACGGGTATTCCAATCCAATATTATTTGTACATGGATATGCAGAGCTTTATCAGATTGATTGACTCAATTGGCGGCATTGACCTAGAAGTAGAGAAAAATATGAACTATGTCGATTCCAATGAAGACTCAATGTACGAAATCCATTTGAAAAAGGGCTATCAGCACTTGGACGGAATACAGGCATTACAGTACGTTCGATTCCGGCATGATGCAATGAGCGATTTCGCCCGTACGGAACGGCAACGAAAGTTTCTGAAAGCTGTCGTCATAGAGTTGCTTACTAGAACGAAAGTTACGGAGCTTCCAAAACTAATACTTTTTTTCGAGCCGTATATCGAAACGAACATCAGCGACGATGATATGATAAAGCTGGGCAAGCTGGGCTTTGAGATCGACAGGGAAAGCATTGACAGCATTCAATTGCCGCCGATGGAACTCATACAAGAAAAATCAGTGAACGGAAATGCCGTACTTTACGTTGAACCTGAGCAGTTAAAGTCATACGTAAAAGGCGTTCTGAACGATGGTTCCCGTACTCAAAGCAACTGAAGCTGCGAATAGCTGTCGGCATTAGTCTCTACCAGACAACAGAATCGATATCGCGGCGGGGGATTGCGAACCTCACTTTTTTTCACAAATAGCAATGGCCGAAAGGCGGGATACGGGGAGATAAAATTCTCGAATTAAGCTTACTATTAGTTTTGAGATATATCTTAATGGGACGATTCAAAACGATTTCGGCTTTTTCTGTTTATTTGCATTGGTACGTTACAATTTATCAATATTGACGATATATAGAATATTGATCAGCCGACAGTAACCCTTCATCGGATGATTTTGTGGACTTTTGGCTTGTTTCATTGGGATTCTTGCCTGGGTAAGGCGGTGCTGAGGCGGAAACATCCATTTTTTCAAGTTCAACACCCAATTCACGTTACAAAAGTCATCATCGAACAATATATTTCCTCAAATAGGAAATCAGAACTACTTCAAACAAGGAATTTCAGCGGGGGATGTCGAATAGGAAAAGTTGCGTGGTTTCGGGCGGAACAAGAGGTGAACTATGGAAATCATCAATAATATCGACAATCTTCTCGGCGAAAATTTGAAACTTGAAGTTCGCAAAGGCAGCAAAGTATCGATTGCTGCATCATGCTTCTCCATTTATGCATATGAAGCCTTAATGAAAGAACTGAATCAGGTGGAAGAAGTCCGGTTCATCTTCACCTCTCCCACCTTTATTGCGGATAGCATAAAAAAGGAGAAGCGGGAATTTTATATCCCGAAACGGAACCGGGAAAAAAGCTTGTACGGCACCGAATTTGAAATCCGGCTCAAAAACGAATTGACACTCAAAGCGATTGCAAAAGAGTGCAGTGACTGGATTCGTAAAAAAGTCACGTTCAAATCGAACCGTACTTCAGGTTCAATGCAAGGCATGCTGAATGTGCAGACTGCAAACAATGCTGTCACCTATATGCCGATCGATGGCTTTACGACCGTTGATCTTGGTTATGAAAAGGGCAATGCTCTCTCCAAGATGGTGAACAAGTTCACAGAAGCTCCGTTTACCAAAATGTATTTCGATCTGTTCGATCAGGTATGGAATGACAAAAGCAAGCTTGAAGATGTCACGAACCAGGTTGTGGAGCATATTTCATCGGTGTATAAAGAGAACTCTCCGGAGTTCATTTACTATGTCATTTTGTACAATATTTTCAACGAGTTCCTATCGGACATCACAGAAGACATATTGCCCAACGAAGCAACTGGATTCAAAGAGACGGAAATCTGGAAACGTCTCTATCACTTCCAGAAAGATGCGGTTCTTGGTGCGATTAATAAACTGGAAAAATACAATGGATGCATCCTGGCAGACAGCGTCGGTCTGGGAAAAACATTCACGGCTCTTGGCATCATTAAATACTATGAACTTCGCAACAAGTCCGTATTGTTGTTATGTCCCAAGAAACTCGGCGACAACTGGCTTACCTATAAACAGAATGTAACCAACAATATTTTGTATGCTGACCGATTCCGCTATGATGTACTCTACCATACGGACATATCGCGGGAAAGAGGCAAATCAAACGATATCCCGCTTGACCGGTTGAATTGGGGCAATTACGATCTGCTCGTCATTGATGAGTCGCATAATTTCCGTAACAACGAAGCCAAGAAAGATAAAGAGACGCGGTATCAGAAGCTGATGCGGAAAGTGTTAAAAAGCGGCGTGAAAACGAAAGTGCTCATGCTCTCCGCTACTCCGGTGAACAACAAATTCATGGATCTTCGCAACCAGCTTGCCTTGGCTTATGAAGGAAATCCAGAGGAAATCAACAGCAAGTTGGGGACGGAGCGGGGGATTAACGACATCTTCAAACGAGCTCAGTCCGCGTTTAACCAATGGTCTAAGATGGATGTTGCTGAACGTACAACGGAGACGCTTCTTGGTATGCTCGACTTCGACTTTTTTGAGCTGCTGGACAGCTTGACGATCGCTCGGTCACGCAAGCATATCCAGAAGTATTACAAAGCGGAGGAGATCGGCGAGTTCCCAAGGCGGCTGCCGCCTCTCTCCAAGTTTTGCGATTTGACCGACAGAACCGATGTGATCGGGTATAATGAAATTTTTATAGAGTTGTCCAGAATCAATCTCGGCATTTATGCACCATTCAAATACATTCAGCCGAGCCGATTGCGTTTCTATGAAGAGTTGTATGACACCAGCGTAAGGGGCGGGAGCGGGAACTTCAGGCAGATGGATCGCGAAGGCAGCTTGCAACTCTTGATGCGGATCAACCTGCTGAAACGCCTGGAAAGTTCAGTGGAATCTTTCCGATTGACCCTTTCCAAGATTGTCTCCAAAATTGATCAGACGCTTCAGCAAATCGAAGCGTTCGAGCGAAGCGGGAAATCCGACGCTGTAGGTTATACCGATATTGAGGATGCCAATCTTGACGATGACGACTGGTTGGACGATGATTTCAGCATCGGGGATACAATCAAGATCAATTTGTCCGATATGGATGTTCTTCGCTGGAAAGAAGATTTGATGAATGATCACAACATTCTTTCCGCCTTGCTGACCGAAATGCAGAAAGTAACGCCTGAACATGATGCGAAGCTAAACACATTAAAGCAGGTTATTGATCACAAAATCAATCATCCGATCAATCCCGGCAACCGCAAAGTCATCGTTTTCAGTGCGTTCACGGATACCGCGGCGTACTTGTACACGCATTTATCTGCGTACATGAAGGCGAAGTACAATATCGACACGGCCAAAATCGTCGGAAGCGATGAGAACAAAAACACCGCTGGTTTGCGGAATGATATCAGCACATTGTTGACTTGCTTCTCGCCTCGATCCAAGGAGAAGAAGCTGACCATGCCGGATGTCAAAGGCGAGATTGATCTGCTCATTGCTTCCGATTGTATTTCTGAGGGGCAAAACTTGCAAGATTGCGACTATCTTATCAACTATGACATTCACTGGAATCCAGTGCGGATTATTCAACGATTTGGCCGAATAGACCGGATCGGTTCGCAGAACAAGGAAATTCAATTGGTGAACTTCTGGCCCAACATGACGCTGGATGAATACATTCAGTTAAAAGAACGGGTCGAAAATCGCATGGTCATCATGGATATGACGGCAACCGGCGATGATAACGTTCTGTTCAATCAATCCAGCGATCTGGAATATCGGAAGCAGCAACTTCATCGTTTGCAAAAGGAAGTCGTCGATCTGGACGATATGAACACAGGCGTCTCCATCACCGATTTGGGCCTGAACGATTTCCGCATGGACTTGGTGAACTATGTCAAGGAAAACGGAGAACTTGATTCCGTTCCGAGCGGACTGCATGCGGTTGTGGCTGCTGACGAAGAGAAGGGAGCAAAGCCCGGAGTCATCTTTGTTCTTCGCAATGTCAATGAGGAACTGAATCCCGACAAGCAGAACCGACTGCATCCCTTCTACCTCGTCTATATGAGCGAAGATGGTGAAGTCATCACCAATCATATGGATGTCAAAAAGACGCTGGATATCCTGCGAGCCCTATGCAGAGGGCAATCGGAACCGATGATGGAGGCCTGCCGCAGCTTCAATCAAGCGACGAAAGACGGCAAAAAGATGGACATGTATTCCATGCTGTTGGAAGAAACAATCCGCTCGATTGTACAGGTGAAAGAAGAAAACGATCTGGATAGCTTGTTTAGTTCGGGAGGTACGACAGCATTGATCGACTCGATTAAAGGGATTGAGGACTTTGAACTCATCACCTTTGTCGTCATCAGGCAGGTGAATGCGTGATGTTTCAATTGCCGTCAAGTACACTCGTAAACCGCAAAATTCCGAAGAACAAATTTTATGAGAAGCTGCATGCAAACCAACATCTGAAGGAATTGTTTACTGAACAAGTCGAATCGATCATCTGGAAACACAAGTTATCCAAGGAGACGATTCGTCTCGATCCGAAAGACGACATTGAAGAAATTCAGATATTCGAGATTCATTTGAAGGAGCAAACCTACTCCCTTGACTTGCTGCGGAATATTGACAAGGCGATCCCTTATCCCATTTTGCATGTCTTAATGTATGATGGTCAGGCCAAGCTCGCTATCGCCTACAAAGAGCGAAATCAAACCGACGACAATCGGTCTGTAGTTCGTTCCTACCACGAGACGGACTGGCAACCGGCGGAGAGTATCGAGCTGGATATCCTCCAAGGACTCAATCTAAAGGTTGTTTATGAGAACATCATCCGTCAACTGGTTCCCATTAAGATGAAGCCAGAAATTGAGCTTTCAGAAGTTTTGGAACGGCAAGCCCAAATTGACAAGCTGACGCAAGAATGCCACCGGCTAGAGTCCAAGATTCGGGCTGAAAAACAGTTCAACCGCAAAGTCGAACTGAACATGGAACTGCAACGAAAGAAGAAAGAGCTAAATAGACTTCTTGAAAGCTGAACAGGAGGTTCAAAGATGAAACAATTGACGATGAAATCGGTTGATTTAACCCAAAAGAACATTGAGAAGATTGCAGAATTATTCCCGAACGTGATAACAGAGGCAAGAGATGAACATGGCAAAGTGACACGAACCATTGACTTTGACCTGCTCAAACAAGAATTGTCCGATGTGCTAGTAGAAGGGGAGAAAGAACGGTATCAGCTTACGTGGCCCGGAAAGAAACAGGCGATCCTTAACGCGAACACACCGATTGATAAAACGTTGCGTCCGGTCAAGGAAGACAGCGTGGATTGGGACAACACGCAAAATCTTTATATTGAAGGCGATAATCTTGAAGTGTTGAAACTGCTTCAGGAGTCGTATTTGAATAAGGTGAAAATGATCTATATTGATCCACCGTATAATACGGGAAAGGACTTTATTTATAAAGACGATTTTAGAGGGCCATCAGATGAATATCTTGAAGATTCCGGACAAGTTGATGAAGATGGGAATAGACTAGTTCAGAACACTGAATCAAATGGACGGTTTCATAGTGACTGGTTGACTATGTTGTATTCAAGACTGAAAGTGGCAAGAAATCTATTAAGGGAAGACGGCGTAATTTTTATTAGTATCGATGATAACGAGATGCATAATTTAAGAAAATTATGTGATGAAATTTTTGGGTCTGGTAATTTTATTGCTACAGTTGTATGGGAAAAAATTCATACTCGTAAAAACTCGGCAAAATATTTCTCTGAGTCACATGATTATATTCTTTGTTATGCAAAAAACAAGGTTAGCGATTCCACAGATGTAGGTTGGATAAGAAAATTGCTTAAAAGAGAAGATTCAAGTATGTACACTAATCCGGATAATGACCCTAAAGGCCCTTGGAAACCGGACCCGATCTATGCGAATAATCCATATGATGCAGATTATGAAATTGTTAAACCCAATGGCGTTATTTTGAAAAGACCGGAGGGAAAGTACTGGAGATACAGCAAGGAAACAATAGACAAGGCAATTACCGAGAATAGGATATTATGGGGTAAAGATGATTCTTATCCAACAATAAAGAGGTATTTAAGCGAAGTTCAGGATGGAATAGTGCCAATAACAATATTTTCACGGGAATTTGCAGGAGACAATGCTTATGGAAATAATGAGTTAAAGGCATTAATGGGTGTTGATAAAATTTTCAGTTATCCTAAACCTACAAAGCTTATCAAGAGACTTTTAGAACTAACCGTAGATATTGATGACATTGTTCTTGATTTTTATTCCGGATCAGCAAGTTCAGCACATGCAATCTTGGAATATAATTCTGAAAACAATTTTAATGTTAGGTTTATTATGGTTCAACTTCCAGAACAAACAGCCGAAAATTCAGATGCCTACAAAGCCGGTTACAAAACCATCTGCGATATCGGCAAGGAACGAATCCGCCGTGCCGCGAAGAAGATTAAAGAAGAAACAGGAGCAGACATCGATTACGGCTTCCGGGTATTCCGTGTGGATTCATCGAACATGAAAGATGTTTACTATACACCGGACAATCTGAAGCAGGGCGATATGTTCGATCTCGCATCCAACATCAAAGAAGATCGTACCGGGGAAGATTTGCTTATTCAAGTCATGCTGGAACTCGGCCTTGAGCTTTCGTTGCCAATGGAAACGAAGCAGCTTGAAGGGAAGACCGTCCACTATGTCGCCGGAAACTCTTTAATTGCATGTTTTGATGATAACGTGCCGGAATCCGTTATGAAACAAATTGCAGCAGAACATCCGCTTCGGGTTGTATTCCGCGACAGTTCCTTTGAAGATGATTCTGCTCGCATCAATGTAGAAGAATTGTTCAAGATGCTCTCTCCGGGCACAGAAATTCAAGTGCTGTAAAGGTGGTGAGCTCAAATTGAAGATCAAATTCAAACATCAGCAGTTTCAGTTGGACGCCGTAAAAAGTATCGTGGATTGCTTTGAAGGGCAACCGAATGAGTTGTCCCGATTTACACTTGACCGAGGCAGAAGACAAAAGCCGGAACAAATGGTCATGGATGATCTCGCGAATGCCGAACAAGCAAATATCGGTTTCAAGAACAACGCCATTCAATTGATTGATCAGGAAATCTTGAAAAACATTCAAACGGTGCAACGGAAGAACGGCCTGAAAATATCCGAGAAGCTTGAGGGCAAATATAATCTGACTATCGAAATGGAAACCGGGACAGGCAAAACCTATACGTACATCCGTACCATGTTCGAACTGTACCAAAAGTACGGATGGAGCAAGTTTATTGTCGTTGTTCCTTCTATCGCCATTCGTGAAGGTGTGCTCAAGACGTTCCAGATCACGGAAGATCACTTCATGTCCGAATACGGCACGAAGGCACGATACTTTGTGTATAATTCGAAGCAATTGCATCATATTGAGAAATTTGCCAGCGACGCCGGGATCAATGTCATGATTATCAATTCGCAGGCCTTTAATGCGAGAGGGAAAGATGCAAGACGGATTTACATGGAACTGGATGACTTCAACAGCCGCAAACCGATAGACGTTCTGGCGAGCACGAATCCGATCATGATCATAGACGAGCCGCAATCCGTGGAAGGCAAGCAGACGAAAGAATCCCTAAAGGCTTTTAATCCGTTGTTCACCTTGCGATATTCGGCGACACATCGTGAAGATTACAACAAAGTGTACCGGCTCGATGCTTTGGATGCGTACAACAAAAAGCTGGTGAAAAAAATCAGCGTGAAGGGGATTACGGCCAAAGGAACAAGCGGCACGGACAGCTATCTGTATTTGGAAGGAATCGATGTGAGCACGAAGCATGCTCCGTTGGCCCGGCTGGAATTCGAAGTGAAGACAAAGACGGGCCTTGCCAGGAAGACGTATAAAATCAGACAAAATGATGATATATACCAATTATCCGGTGAGCTTGAGCAGTACAAGGGATATAAAGTGTCCGAAATTAACGGACAAAAAAACAGCATTAGCTTTATAAACGGCGTAACTTTATACGCTGGTGACGTACAGGGGGATGTAGGAGAACTGCACTTCCGCCGTATTCAGATTCGAGAAACGATTAAGTCGCATTTTGAGAAGGAACGGGCGTTGTTTCATCAAGGGATTAAAGTGCTATCTCTCTTTTTCATCGATGAAGTGGCGAAATACCGGCAATATGATAAAAATGGTTCGGAATTAAACGGCGTCTACGCAGATATGTTTGAGGAAGAATACATGGCTTTGCTCAACGAGCAATTGTCGCTGTTTACCGATGATCCATACATCCAATATTTGAATCGGATACAGGTGAAAGAAACGCATAAGGGTTATTTCTCGATCGATAAGAAAAGCAATCGTTATGTCGATCCGAAGGTATCGGCAAGAGAGACCGACTCCGATGATGCGGACGCTTATGACCTGATTATGCGGGATAAAGAACGATTGCTAAGCTTCGCGGAACCAACCCGGTTTATCTTCTCCCATTCTGCCCTTAAGGAAGGTTGGGATAATCCGAATGTGTTTCAGATTTGCACGCTGAAACATAGCGATTCCACCATTAAGAAACGTCAGGAAGTCGGGCGGGGATTGCGGCTTTGTGTCAATCAGAACGGGGAACGGATGGATTCGAGTGTACCGGGGATCGACGTTCATGAAATGAATGTGCTGACCGTCATCGCCAGTGAATCATACGAGCAATTTGCGAAACAGCTTCAAAATGAAATCGCCGAAACGCTGTCCGATCGCCCACGCAAAGCAGATCGCGACTTCTTCTTGGATAAAGTGTTGAACAATGCACGCGGCGAGCAATTGAAATTAGAAGATGCCTTGGCAAGCAAGTTACTGTACACGTTTATTAAAAATGATTATGTGGATGATCAGTACAATTTGACGGATGTTTATTTTAACGCTGTAGAAAACCAGAGTCTCAAACTTCCTGAGGAATTGACGGACTTTCAGGAACCGTTGGTTGAATTGGTTAAGTCGATTTATGTAGAGGGCAAATCGAATCTGGCGGATAATGAACGGAACCGCAATATTGCTTCCGTTACGGTCAATAACAATTTTTATAAAAAGGAATTTCAAGAGCTTTGGAACCAAATGAATCGCAAATCCGTGTATACCGTCAAATTCGACTCCGAGGAACTTGTTAAGAAATGTGTATGGACTTTGGACAATCATTTACAAGTGCCTGCGATCCGATATGCAATCAGGCATGGCGAAATGAACCGAATTGAGTCCCAACAACAGTTAAAATCGGGGGAAGCCTTTCAGACGCGTGAAACGAAAACAGAGCTTGTGGAAGTTAAACCGGATTTCCGAATTAAATACGATTTGGTCGGCAAATTAATGGATGAGACACGACTAACGAGAAAGACGATCGTGGCAATTTTAACGGGGATCAAAGAAGCGACTTTCCTTCAATTCCGCAAAAACCCGGAAGAATTCATGATTCGTGCCGCCAAGCTGATCAACGAGCAGAAGGCGACGACGATCATTGAATCCATCACATATGATGTTCTTAATGATACGTTCGAAGCGGACGTATTCACGAAAAACACATTATCAGGGAAACTAGGGGAAAATGCGATTCCGGTTGAGAAGCACGTTTACGACTATGTAGTGACTGATTCCAAGATCGAGCGTGCTTTTGCAAAAGAGCTTGATGTCAGTAATGAAGTTCGAGTGTACGCCAAGCTGCCGCGGGGATTCTTCATTCCGACACCGTTGGGCAATTACAATCCGGACTGGGCGATTGTATTCAAAGAAGGCGAAGTGAAGCACATTTACTTCATTGCAGAAACGAAAGGCTCCATGGAATCCTTGGAACTGCGTGAAGTGGAAAAGGCGAAGATTGAATGTGCCCGGAAACACTTTGCCAAGCTGAATACAGGACAGCTGAAGTACGATGTTGTCAACAATTATGAGAAGTTGCTGGAGATCGTCAAGGGGTAAAAAAATGGGGAGGGGATGAATTAATACTCCATCCTCTTCCCATTTACATTTTCTTGCGTTTGGCACCCCCATTATGGTAAAATGTTGACAAAAACGAAAGGAGGGGTTATAATGCAAATTTTTAAGCTTTTCTATACTGAGAGGGTAATGCCAGAACTTAATGTGGAATTCATTAAGGGAAGTAATCCCGAAGTATTCGGTATTCAGGTTAAACCGGAGAATTATAGAGAGTTTATGAATTCACATTATAACTTGCTCCGCCGTTACAAGGTACAGCAACACATAATGTCTAATTATAAGTTCATACAACTTATTAAGTCTAAAAGTCGGTTTGGGATTCATATTGGTGACATCAAATTTACCGAAGAGGAAGATCTTGTTCAGACTAACAATGAAATGTATCTCGAATTACGCAAGGCAATTTCGGCAGATGATTTTAACTCGGTAATTGAATGTCTTCAAGCCCTTGATGCAGATGGTTATAAAATATCTAGAATTGAGTGTTTCACTGAAACTGGCGAGCGTATAAATGTTCATTACAATGGTACGATATCCTTTAGTAGTTCACTTGAAACGATGGAGCCATATATAAAGAATAGTTTATTGATTGATTATCTGGTAAAAGGTCCTGAGGTGTTACATTGAGGGACAGAATAACTGCAATTATTATAAAAACATTCTCGGACGTATTAGCCATTTGGCTCGTTTTTTCATTGGCGAATGATTCATTGACTCAGTTATTGAATGCTCATGGGTTTTCTGATCCTAAGGCTGTATTGGGTATAGTATCGGCAATAACGCTTGCAGTGTCAGGGCTATTGATAATCTGTTTAGAACTATTATTTTTTCATGTGTTATTTAAGCCCTTATCGATTGAAGTAGGCTTTTTGAGTAAAAACAATCGTCCACTGACAAAAGAAAAGTTGAAAGCCACTACAAATCCGATGGACTGCCAAGCTGATTACAAACTTAATGTTGAAATAAGTGGCGGAAACCGACTTACAAATCTGTTATTAAATGCTCTTGGGAGCGACTTGGTCATTAAGTACAGACCAGATGCATATGACACAGAGATATCGAATGGCTGGGCAACAACACCGCTGCAAAATCTATATAAAAATCGTAGTGGACAAGTAAGATATTATTGGACTGACTCATTAAGAGGCCATAATACAATTGATGAAGAAGATGCCATCATTTTAAGACCAGAGCTTATAATCAAACCTAAACGATTTGACGTCCATAAGTGCAACGTAGATGTTAGCTTACGGTCTTCTGAAAAACGACGGTTTCTCTTAAGAGCGGTCTTTTTTACACTTAAAATTTTTTTGGTTAAGTATGAGGTAAAGTCATTCAGAATAATTTTTGAATAGGGGACTTATTAATGGCGAGCACCGTATTTTACCGGTTAACAGCCGATATTGCTAGTCTTGAGAACGTCATTGAAAATATATTAACTATTAGGAAAGTTGACGATATACGACACGTTACTGAAGAACAGTTGGCACGAATTCCACAAGAAGAGAGAACCTTTGTTTCAAAGTGGAGGTCGTATGCCGATTATCCGGGTATTTCCACTTTACAAATGCCAAACAATCAAACAATAAGGTTTCTTGTAAAAGAGGCTTATGTGGAAACCTCAAAATATCGTAGGAATATGTTCGAAAACGATGAGTTGCTTCCTAAAGCCCAGAGAACAATTTTTGAAACCGTAAGAACTGTTTTCTTTGAACGCAGTGACAGAGTCTATGTTGCTATCTTTACAACAAGCCAAACAGCACTCAACAAAATAAAGCAAAAGTTGTTTGAGGATGAGACCTACATAGATACATTAGATAATGATTACTTAATTGATGGCGATTTGTTTTATTGGTTGTTCTATAAATATGAAGAGAAAAATAAGCTCATTGCAGAAAGGTTTGAAGTTGAAGCTATTTCGGGCTTTTTAGGGAATATTGCTGATGAAACCCATATAATTAGAGGAGAAAGCGAAGTCACACCCACGTTACTCGTAACAAAGGCATTTGTTAGTAAATTCCACCCGATTCGAAGTTTGAATGTTATGTTGAAACTCGATGACTATCGCTTAAGTTTTATTTTTAATGATCTGTGCCAATGCTCTATAAGTTCTAGCTGCCGAATTCCGAATAACCGCTATGATATTGAAGTAGCTTCAGCACTGGTTATTTATGCGTTTATTCTCCCATACTTATCTCATTTATTTGAAACTGATGAAGAATGGAATCCGGATACAAAAACAGTTTTTGCAAAACGTATAGGGAAGGAAGTAATCAAAGAGATTGCAGACTTTCACGGGATTGATTTGAAGAATCTTGATTAGTACACCAGGGGAACCCCCTAGTGTACTATTTTTATTTTAGTTTACCATATCAAGTGATACGGTGAACCGTATCATAAGTAGGGCGAAAAGTTGGGTGTTGGAGGATGGTGTGAGAGTGTTAGTGAGTGTGTGAAATTAAGGAATTGCAGAGCCTCTGAGACTTTGAATTTCAGAGGATCTAGTTCTTTTTGACTAGAAAACAGTCCGTTATTTCCCACGATATGGTATTAATGAAATTAGATAATGTTTCGGATACAGGGCTAAAACAGAGGTATTCTTGAAGTTCGTGAATACAAGAATGGTATCGGAAATCATAAGTATGTAAGGAGAATTGAGATGGATGAAATAATTCTGACGTGTTTTCACTGTGGGAACAAAACATCAATGAAAAGAGTTGCCAGTCATGAATTAACAGATCATGATGAGATTTTTGATTACTCTTTCAGTTCTTATAGACCAGCATACGTTGTTTCCTTATACAAGAGATGGAATGTTTATATATGCCCTGTATGTAAAGAAATAACTGTTGAGAGAGTAACTTCTTTTAGCGAGGAAATAGGTCCTGAAGGTGAACCGATTTATAACAAAAAACTTATATATCCGATGAATTCTAACGACACTAATTATATCCCAGACACAGTAAATGATGCATTTGTGGCCGCGTTAAAGGTAAGGCATCTTGATGGTGCAGTTTGTATAATGGCTTTGCGCAGAACCTTAGAGAAAATGTGCAAAGACAAGGAAGCGAAAGGGAAAGATTTGTTCGATAAGCTTAAAAATTGTCAACGCCGGAATTAATTTGACCCACTAGCGTCGGGATAATTTTGACCTTCCTGAGCGCTTGGTGTCGAATAGATTCCGGTTTTTAGTTTTTCCTTAAGTCGGTAGCTGCTCCCACGGATGTTTACGACGTGGGAGTGATGTAACAGGCGGTCGAGCACAGCTGTAGCAAGAACGGGATCGCCCATGAGTTCGCCCCACTCGCCGAAGCTCTTGTTACTGGTCAGGATCATGCTTCCCTTCTCGTAGCGTGCGCTGACTAATTGAAAAAATAGGTTTGCAGCAACGGAATCGAGGGGGAGGTATCCTACCTCGTCCACGATGAGAATCCTGGGACGAAGATAGACCCTCATTCGTTTGTCCAGGCGGTGTTCTTCGTACGCTTTTCGTAAATCGCTCACAAGTTGAGCAAGCGAGACGAAATACACCGGCAAACCTTGCCCAATGGCCTCCATCGCGATGGCAACAGCCAAATGCGTCTTGCCGACGCCAGGAGGACCGAGAAGCAACACGTTTTCTTGCCTGCCGACGAATGTCAGTGCCGCCAGTTCACGAATGAGGCGCTCGTCGAGACCCGGTTGAAACGAGAAGTCGAACTCGCTCAGCGTTCGTCGGTAAGGCAAATGTGAGAGCTTCATTCGAACTTCCACGTTTCGACGTTGACGCTCCTGAATTTCAGCGTCCAGCAGCTCGTTTAGGAAAGAGAGATACGTACTTTGGCTGTGGCTAGCGGCTTCCAGCTTGGCATCGAGCGCCTGAGCCGCTTGCTCCAGACCGAGTTCTTCCAGACGGAGGCGGGCTTGTTCCAGCTCGATCATGCGCCCACCTCCATCAGGCGTTCATACACATCCAGCGGGCGCACTTCCACGTCTTGTACAGGCACCTGAATGCCTTGAGGCTTCGGATAGGCATATCCCTGAGCTGTACTTAGGTTCGCGTATTGGTTCTCGCACATGACGAGCGTCCGTGACCGGTATTGCTTCTCATGCCTTGCGATGAGCTGCTTCTCGTGGTATATCTCGACGAACCCGTTCACTTCCCGCACTTTTACTTCACGGCCGCTGAACCACCACGGAACGCCATAACGTACGCCGTCGTAGCTCACAAAACCGTCGCGGCTTGCTTTCCGTGGCTCAAAGCGGTACTTGGCCCAACGCTCTGCAGGCGGGAGTGCACCGAGCCTCTCTTGTGCCAGACGATCCATCGGTCTTTCGCCAGTGGTGCCGTGTATGCGCCGGTTTTGTTCATCACACCAGCCCCTAGCTTGGCGGTTTAAGTCTCCGAGATCCGTGAACTGCCTGCCCGGCATAAAATTCTGCTCGATGAATTGAACGCCTCGCTCGACCTTTCCCTTGGTTTGGGGGCGTCGTACGCGGCACACCTTGGGGATCATGCCAGTCGCCGCGGCAAAATCTTCGAACAGGGGATGCCATCTCGGCTTTCGATCATCGCCCATGCCGAGGATGACCGTTTTCATCTGGTCGGTCAGCATCGTCTTCGGTACGCCGCCGAAGTATTCCAGGGCGTTCATCAGGCAGCGCAAGAAACTGTGGATGTCGCAGCGCTTCGTAAACTCGATGTACATCGCTCGGGAGTAGCCCAGCACCATTGCAAAGACAGGAATCTTCCGCACTTCGCCGTTCAGATCGACGTACTCGCAAATCTTCCAATCCACCTGCGCTTGTTGTCCGGCTTTCGTCTCATACCGCTGCACCGCCGGCGCCTGTTTCGGCGGTCGATAGGGCTTCACATAATCCTTGATGATCGTGATTCCGCCGGTGTAACCTCGCTCCTTCAGAAGGCGAAGTAGTACTTCACAATTAAATATTCCTTTGGCCAAATACTGATCCAACATGGACTTGAACGGATCTAGCTTTGAAGCTTTTTTCTTCCGTGGACGAGGCTCCGGGATGTCGTCGGCACGAAGATATTTCCGAACGGTATTTCTTGAATGTCCCGTTTCCCGGGAGATTTCACGTATGCTCTTGCCGCTTGCTTGCAGTTCGTGTAATCTAATCACAGTCCCACTCCTTAGCATATGTCTCCCCTCTGAAGCTACTTTGGTCGGTAATTTCAGAGAGATGTATTCTACAGGGGTGGGTCATTTTCTTTCCGGCGATGTTGGGTCAATTATATCCCGGCGGTGACAAAAATCTTCAAACGCTAAATATATTGCCACCTATTATGGATGAAATCTCATACATACTCAGAAAAGAAGGTAATTCTGCTGCTCATGCGGATGATGTTGAGTTTAGTGCTGAGATAGTTGAACAGATGATAGAGTTTACTGAAGTGATCTTAGATTACGTGTATTCATTGCCAGCAAAGATTGAACAGGCACAGTTAAGAATAAATAAATCGGAGGAGATGTCATAGAAGTTGTCCCATTAACATCGTATTCAAGCATCACTGCTACGCCGCTCGGCCTGCCCGAAGCTAATTCGAGAATTCGGGTTCGGGAATACGTAAGACATAGGCGATATTATTTTCTTGGAGGTACTATTTATGCAGGATGAACCGTGGGAGATTGAACAAAAAGGATATGAGAGGGGCACAAATCCTTTGCTGGGTAGATTCTCTAGAACTTTTAATTTTGACCCAGTTCCATACGGAAGTAGTCAACGCAATAACTTTAAGGAACAACTAAAGAAAGATCTGATTGATATTAATTATGTTTACTTTGGGGAAGTAAAGCTTGAAATCATCTTATATTTAAACGAACAGAAAAGGTATGAAACACCTGATCTAGCGGATTTGGATAATTATGCGAAGCTTATTTGCGATTCACTAAAAGGAAGTGATGGTATCTTTATAGATGACTGTCAAATTCAATCTTTAAACATATCGTGGATCGATACAACAAAAAAGGGCTATTTCGAAATTAACATTAGTGGTCATCCGGATGAATATCTAATGAAACCATTAAAAATGTATGAGATGGAGAATAGTCTTTACTATCCATTATCGGACAAAATCTGGACAACAGAAGGTATCATAGAGGAACCAATTGATACTGAATTGTTAAATATTTTAAACAAAATGGTTTCCAATAGCAAAAAGAGAAGGCACTATCTGAGGATGGAAGGAATAGAACAAAACAGGGCGTATTTTCTTAGCCGATACCTAGCCCCGATACTGACAGGTTTTCACAAAAATCGTGTTATTGATTCTGGTTTTGAACTAGTTGAGCTGGAAAATTGGAAAGAAAATAACTTCGTCTAACACCGCATTCACGCATCGGGCCATTCGACCCTCGGTCCAGTAGAAAGGGCTTGAAGTAAATTGGCCTGGGTCGTAATCAGATACATGGAATGGGATCAGCCGTCGTCCCAACTCTACGCCGACAGGGTATTGGCAACGCATTAATGGATGCCATTGAACAAATTGCATTCGACAAATATGGAATTGTTGGAATTGGCGTTGGACTCTATTATGATTACGGAAATGCACAACGACTCTATGCTAAGCGTGGTTATATCCCTGACGGAAGAGGAATATTCTACGAAGGAAAGCAAGTGGAACCAGGTAGTTACGTGCAAGTTGGACATGATCTCGTCTTGTTTTCGACTAAAGAAAGATCTAATGGTATTTGAGGTTTTCACCTAACAGGCACGATAGTTGAATCACCTACAACAAGGCTGCCGAGTACTTCGACAGCCTTCAGAGCAATTTTGCTGATATTGTTCTCTCATTAAAAGAAATCTTCGCGTTTTTTCAATAAGGCGAACGAATGAAATGCTTATTTTCGGAGCGAGGCATTATATCGGCGAGTGTATATAAACCAAGTAATGCTTGCTGTTAATAATGCCGACGAAATCAAAGCTGTAAGAACACTATATGTTCGCCAAATAAGTATCGATGACCAATCTAATGCATAGCACATTATAAACTGGACAATCGTAGCAATCAGCAAAATAGCTGTTACGATTATTCGCTTTTTTGTCATTGGCTGCCGCTCATTCGTTTTCCTTCTGCGTAATCCTAAGAGAAAGAACAGAACAGCCAAAAGGCAAAGAATAATTGTGGCAGACGACAAAATGATGTCCAAAAGCTGTGTGCCGCTTATTCCATATGACTGCGTCAGATTGCCGTCTAATATATCTTTAACTTTCAGTACCATGTTTCTATTGATATTTTCGCCGTTGGTCAGCAAGCAGATGGCTATTCGTTCATTTGGCAGTATGACCACTTCGGTTCCGAAATTGGGATTGCCCCCTGGGTGCTCTATAATCGTTTGGTTGGCGTTTACCGACCAGCCCGCCGCATAATACATTTCGTTGACAGCCGGAACAGACCTATCACCCTGATGTGATTTCTCGATAACCGTATGGAATATTTCAGGTATGTCCTGCACAATACCCATCTGTATGCCCATCCAACGCGCCATATCTTTTGTACAAGAAATGATGTAGGCTGCGGGTTTATTCCCGGAATAATCCGGCGCGTTATATGGAGTTGTCCTAAAAAAGGAAGAACGGTAGCCCTGTGCCAACTGTCCGGTAGCTTGAGCATCTTCTTTATAAACATACGTCTGGTGAAGACCCAACGGCTGAAATACCTGTTCCCTCATAAAGTCTTCATAGCTTTGTCCCGACACAATCTCAATAACCAGACCTAATACGTCATAATTAACAGTTCCATAATTATACTGCTCACCAGGATAGAACGACAATTCAGAATCTACGAGCATTTCTACGGTTTTTTGCAACATATCCGGCGTATTGCCTTGTGGAATGTTTTGACTGTGACTGCCATTTGTTAAGCCGCTAGTATGGTGTAAAAAGTTATTGAGTGTAATGCTTTGCATATCAACGTGTTTCCCCTGATACTTTAACGTAAACCAAGGCAAATATTTCTGGATAGAGTCTGACATTGACAGCAGTCCTTGTTCTTCCATCAGCAGAATACCCATGCCGGTAAAGGCTTTACTTACCGAAGCCAGCTCATATAGAGTATTTTCACTTGCCGGCAGCACCTTTTCACGATCTGCGTACCCGGAAGAAAAGTAGAGCATTTCATTGTTCTCAAGTATGGAGATTGATATTCCCGGTACACCTGATATACGGCTTGCATCATCCAACAATTTTTGTATGGAATCAGATTGCGAATCTGATAATGCATAACTTGGTGTTGCGAATCCGGTGAACAGTATAAGTAATGCAATCATAAAGACAATAATTTTTTTCATAGTCTCTCCATTCCGAAAAAACTCCCGTACGGAAAATATAAATAATCCGCAGTACGCCTTATTCCCCTAAAGTGTAATAAGATATATATTATGAAGCTTATTATTGCAAAATCTTATTGTATGTGAAAATCATACGATATAAAAAATTAGATTGCTATCATAATCTTCTACTTACTACGAACTATTTTGCTAGGAACACAAAAAGCATTTTGAGGCGATTTCCGAAAAAAAATAATAATATGGGAGATTATTACCTTATGGACGAGTTCTTTTGATAGGAGTTAAGTTCGCTTTATAGATGATATGGTGAGCCGTATCATAAAGTGACGGCAAAAAATTTGATTGGTGAACATGGCGGGACCAGGTCCTGTTGTGTTTTGATGATCCTCATCCTTGCTTACCTCCTCAAAATGAAAATGACCCCTCGAAAAAGGGCTCTTAGTACTGAGTCAAAAATATGATATATGTAAGATATTGGATTTGATTTGGTGTTCAGAGAAACAAATCGGAAGAATCGCTCCAAAACGAGGAGGTTACATATGAGTTCTATTCTAAAAGTTATAGAAAAGCTAAAGTTGAACGTCTTGAATGTTGAAGATGTTCCAGAGTCATTTTGTTCTGATGTATACAAACCTTGAGGCCAGCAATGCCGCCGCGCTGTACGCTTAGGTACAAGTTTCGTTGCTTAACCCAGGCCCAAGAGGCGGCTATTATGTGAAACGGAGCTGGTTCATTTTATTAACGGGACACGATAGTTGAATAACACATATTGTTGAGCAGGCTACCGCGGCCTGCTTTTTCATTAACCTAACGGGCAGGAACGGTATAAATTCTTGAATACATAAAACAAAGCAAACTGGGCAAATTATGGACTGGTGATGATATGAATAGAAAATTTATGTCCATTCTGGTCCTTTTCATTGGGACTATACTATCCATTCAGTCAGCAAATGCTGCTCAACCGAATGGCGAAGCGTCTAAAGAAAAAGATTCGATTGAATGGGTCGCTTTATGGGGATTTCCTCAAACAAGAGAAGACCGTCTGGAACGTATGTTAACAACTGAGTTGCAAAGAAGGACACTACTAGCCCTACAAGAAAAAGGGTACTTGAAGACAGGAAAAGAATACGTTTATTGGTTTGACCCATTTCAAGTAACGGATATGAGACAAGTCGAGGGTGGTTTTTACGAGTTAGATGTATTAGCCACGGTCCAAAGAGTTATAGACAATAAAAGAGACAAGAAAGTTAAGATGTATACAATCACATTCAATCATAATTACGAATCAGGATTCATCGTGACTAAGGTAAGTGAAGTATAACGAGACACTAGTATGAGTTAACGAAGACGATAGTTGAATGACATACAATCAGGCCGTCGATTACTTCGATGGCCTGATTGTGCATGATCGGAAGCTTGATCATAGCCGTTGGATCGGGTATAAAGGTTGGCAACTATGCGCCGCGGTGTAATTTTCGCCGATAGCCCCGTTAAGCTGAGCCTTATCATAAGTAAGGCAAGTTTTTCCTAGGGGCTTGTGTATTTGACGACAATATTTTACAATTATGAATGAAATTCTCCAAAGGAGACGAATGTATGCTAATTAATCGATTTCTTCGATTACATAATTTTACTGAGCATCCGTTTACAAAGGTTGCGGGAGAAAAAGAAGAACTGCTTGAGTTGTACTTTGTTGAACCGCGGTATTTTTCGGAAGCTCTAGGTGATGCCAACCATCCAAAGTCGTATGTCATATTTGGACCACGTGGCGGTGGAAAAAGTGCAATTCGTTCTATGATTGAATTGTATTGTAGCACAGAAAAATTTGAAGATGACATTGGCGGAAAGGTATTGTCGATTACTTATGACGATTTTACCGCCCTTAGGTTAGGGCAACTGAATACAATTACATTAACGGACCACGTCAATGAGATTTTAAAACGAGGAGTAGCGAAATTAGCCTTATCTCTTGTAGAACAAGGACGAGTTGGTGATGATTTACCAACTGCGAGTAGAGGGCTCTTACGTTGGTATATAGATGAATACATGACCGACCTTTCAAGGCTGGAGTTAGACAGTATCCTAAGGGCTTTAGAAAGCAAAAGTGAAAAGATTAAAAGTTTAATTTTAAATGTAATGGAAATATACAATACGCTCATAAGTGTATTGAACTTAGAAAAGATTGAACCATCTAAACCAACCGAAATTCCAAAAACAAAACGTGATGCCATAAGTTCCATCCACGTTATGGAGACTTTCACCAGACTGGCTGAAGATGTTGGATATAAAGCGGTATACATATTGGTCGATAAAATCGATGAAACAGATTATACCGGTGGGCAAAGTAACAAAGCTGCGAGATTAGTGCATCCATTGTTAACCAATATTCGGTTGCTTGAGATCTCGCGAGGTGCATTTAAATTCTTTTTGTGGGAGAACGTTAAATCACACTTTGGAGATGAACTCCGCACCGATAGAATCAAAATGAAGCCTACTGAATGGACAGATAATGACTTAGAGCGAATGTTGGTTGGACGGATTGGTGCATACAGTTTAAAACGGGCAAATATTGACACTTTATTTAAAGAAGATATTAAGAACGAAATTATAAATATTCTTGTTAGACTATCTTATAAATCTCCACGGGACCTCAACCGCTTGATGGAGTCCATTTTTGCAGAAACGGCCGCTGAAGCACGCGATGATGATTATAAGATAGGCAAAAATGCTGTTATCCAAGGCATCGAAAAGTTTGCACAAGAACGATCGATTGAACTTTATGGGAACGAAGTAGTTTCAAGGGTATTGAGGATGAAGAGGCCCATTTTTACAATTTCTGATGTTGCAGCGACCTTTAAAATAACTGGCGGAAAAGAGGCAAGAGAAGTCGAAGAGATACCCGACAGAACTGCTACAAATCGTGCACGTAATGTAGTTGAAAAGTGGAAGACAAGTGGAATTATTGAGCAAGTTGAATCAGGAATACAAACGGACTTCAGTGGCAGAAGAAGACCGGTTAATCAATATGGTATATTAGACCCGAGGGTTATTTACATGATTGACCCCAATTCTTTTATGCAACAACTAATTACTGTATAGTCAACTAGAGAGGCTGTCCCAAAAGTAAACTTTAGAACACCCTCAGCAACAAATATAGGATGGTATTCGTAAAAAACGAAGGAGCTAAGCGGCCTGTTCTCGCCTAGCTCCTTCGTTTTTGGCGTCCACGGCAGCTTTTTTGAGTAAATTGTGGGCAAGAGAAAGCCACCCGACCTCCAGACTTACTTTTGGTAAGCCTCGAAGCAGGAACCTTTTAAAGCCTCGGTTGTTCTTCATATCGCCAAACACAGGCTCCGGCTCGATCATGCGCCTTACGGCCAGGGCATAACCTTCTTCACTGCGGAGCTTTTCCCTTGCCTGGTTCTTTAGCCGCAAATACTTCATGCTAACTTTGATCTCGCGATCACCTTGGGCTTTTGTACACTGCGGCTTTAACGGACAGTCCTCACAGCCGACGCTTCGGTAGTGTCGGTATTCAATCTCATATTCGCTTTCTGTTTTCTCTTTACTCAATCTTTGGAAATGGAGCGTTTGTCCAGACGCGCATGACCATGTATCTTGCCTGCCGTTATAGGTCCAGTTGTCGATCTTACTGATATCCTTCTGCCATGCCTTACTCTTTTCGCGGTGATACGTGCTGTACTTAACAATCGCTTCGACTTCGTTCTGCTCCAAGTAGTCATAATTTTCTTCGCCGCCATAGCCCGCATCGGCGATGACAGTTTTGGACAGCTTCCCAAGCTGCGATTTTACTTTTTCAAGATGCGGGATGAGGCAACGGGTATCGGTCGGCCGCTGGTGCAAACTGTAACCGACAATGAATTGATTTTCGGTGCCGATCTGTACGTTGTATCCCGGCTTGAGCTGGCCGTTCCGCATGTGGTCTTCTTTCATTCGCATAAATGTAGCGTCATGGTCCGTTTTGCTGTAGCTGTTTCTCGTGCCTAAAATCGCTTCCTGAGTCTCGTACTTCTGAAGGCGAGGAAGCAAGTCCTTGCGGAGAGTGCGCACCGCCTTCTTAAGCGGCTTGTCCTTTGGTTTCTCCTGCAGACGCTCCTCCAATTGTTTGACGGCTTGCTCCAGCTTTTCACTGGTGATGGAAGAGGACTCGCCCAACTCGAGAAGATCCTTGCCGCCGTGCGTTCCTTCTTCTTGCTTCTGGGCTTCCTCTATAGCAGCGAATAAGGTCTGCACTTTCTCCTGGAGCTTGGCTTTATGCTTCACGACAGCTTTTCCCCAAACAAAGGTGTACCGGTTGGCATTCGCTTCGATCTTCGTGCCATCCAAAAAGTAATGCTCGAGCTGTACGTAGTTCTCCTCAGCCAGAAACTGAAGAACGGCGGTAAACACAGTCTCTAGTACGCTTTTCATTCGTTCTGATCGAAACCGGTTGATGGTGCGGAAGTCCGGTCTTTGCCTGCCCGCGATCCACATGAACATGATGTTTTCGCGGACAGCTTTGGCGATCTGGCGAGAGGAGTAGATGCGCTGCGTGTAGGCGTAAATGATGACTTTGGTGAGCATTTTAGGATTTTAACTGTCTCGTCCGCCTCCAGGGTAAGCCGCGTCGAAGATGGCGTCGTTGAGACGATTGACGGCGGCGTTGACCACGCGAACGAGGTGATTTGGGGGGATGTCTTCTTCTAAATCCATTGGTAAACAGAGTTGATCCATGGTATATTGAATGTACAAAAAAACCTCTCCTTTTGGGTAATGGTTGGTGGTACTTCCATTTTACCAAAGAGTGGTTTCTTTTTGTTGACGAAAAAAAAGAGGGTCGTCCCTCAGTCATCTATGATGACTTTTGGGACACCCTCTTTTAAACTTGCCGTTAAAGACGACATATCCGGAGTATGAGCCCTAGGCTGATAGGCCATATTTGGGCACAAGCGGAAAATTATGTATTAAAAGAGGCGAGAGAACTGTTCGGATAGCGGAGAAAGATGCTGTATATGTTTGTCCCCCTAGAGATGGATTCTAGGGGGACTTTTGTGATGGCATTGTCTTCTAAAACAGTATCATAATTTGACATGATTAGTGATTATGATAAACACATCAAATATAAAAGGCATTTGACCAAATCAAAAAGGGAGTGTTTATGATGGCAGCTTATGCTATTGAAGAAAAAGACAGTTTTATCGTTCTAGGTATTGGAACGGAGTTGAAGAGCGATTACAGGGATTATGCCGGCATGAACAGAGAGAAGGAAAGCTTTTGGCGGGAAGTGGAGCAGGATGGAAGGCTTGAAGCTATAAAGGCTATAGCGGCGAACGACTACATTTTTGCCGTAAACGAAGCAGTAAATCACAAGAGGATGTACTATGCAGGCGTCATGACAGAAGCATCGGTAACGGAAGAACACAGGTTGATCCAATTTCCTAAAGGGCCATGCCTCGTCATTAAAGGCGAAGGGAAGACGGCTGATGAGTTGAGTAGTATGCTTACCGGCATTGCCTTTAGTCAAGTCTTGCCGGAAGCCGAAAATTTCGCCTATGTCGGTGGGCCAAATGCAACGGTTAAGATGGGGCAGCGAGACGGCTTCGTATATGGGGAAATGTGGATTCCGGTTGTTAAAAAATAAACTAGGCCAGAGGAGGAATGAAAATGAGTGTGACCATTGCTCATGAAAAAAACACGAAGGTAGAATCCCGCTCTATTGGACGGAAGGCCGCTTATTGGACCGTTACCATTATACTCGCATTCTCAATTGCATTAAGCGGAATCGGGCAGCTGATGCGATATGGGGGAAATGTCGATTTAGTGACCGATATTGGTTTCCCGTTATATGTCACGAATATTCTTGGAGCTTGGAAGTTGCTTGGAGTCATTGCGATTATAGTGCCAGGTTTGCCTCGGCTTAAGGAATGGGCCTATAGCGGTATCTTTTTTCTCATGACGGGTGCGGCTTTATCTCATGCGTTTGCTAATGATTACGGCGATTACGGATTCCATACCATTCTTCCGCTGGTCTATGCTGCGCTTGTCATCGCCTCCTGGGCGTTGCGTCCGAAAAGCCGCAAACTCTAATGGACATAAAGAGATTAGAGGCGAGATGCAAATGCTCTATATCGTTGATTGAAGTAGTAGAACTAGCTGGTTTACGTGTGAATGGTACCCTGATTATGAATCTGCTAAAAGTGAAGTAATGTTAAAAGTATGAAGATGGTTACCCCGAAACGCTGGTTCAACATGATGCAGCTTGTCCACATCGAACTGCACCACCTGTCCGACCCCAGAGCATTCCGGGCACATGCCGGCCGGGTCGTTAAACGAGAAAACATGCGAATTGCCGGCAAAAGGCTTGCCGATTCTGGAGAAGAGCAACCGGAGCATGGCATAAATATCCGTGATTGTGCCGACCGTCGAACGGGAGTTTCCGCCGAGTCGTTTCTGGTCGATAACAACCGCCGTGGACAAGTTCTCGATGCGATCGGCATCCGGCTGACTAAACCGGGGCAGCCGATTGCGGATGAATGCGGAAAACGTCTCGTTAAGCTGACGCTGAGCTTCGGCGCTGATGGTGTCGAAAACCAGGGAAGATTTGCCCGAGCCCGAGACGCCGGTAAAGATCGTGATTTTGTGCTTCGGGATGCGGACATTCACGTTTCTAAGGTTATTCTCGCGTGCTCCTTCAATTACGATATCATTGACTTTCATAGCCTCTCCACCTCGGAGTTCTATTTTCTAAGCTTTCGGTGTAATGAAAAAGCGGCGATCGAAGACCGGAAAAAAGCCTTAGACTTGCCGCCGCGGTTAGTCTGAAACTAACGGGTTTTATCATTGGAATATGCGAAGTGATTAGTTCTCGTCCAAATGATAAATTAGTTGTACTACACCTGAGGAGAACGTTCTTGTACTAACGATTTTTAAATTCAATCTCTGTTTTATATCCACAAACAGCGGTTTTCCTTCTCCCAAAACAACAGGGTGAACAGATAATCTAAATTCATCAACAAGTCCTAAATTGATAAAAGTTGTAATAAGACTTGCTCCACCATATAGCCAGATGTCTTTACCAGGCTTATTCTTTAATTCATTTACTTTTTCAAGAATACTACTGGACAGTGAAAAGTTCTTGTCGAAAAATTCATGGGAATAAAGGTTAAAGGTGCATACAGGAAA